>CAZBKS010000049.1:0-9568 GCA_964492475.1 uncultured Syntrophomonas sp.
CTCTTGCACCTCGACTCCACTATCCGTTTCCCATAACCTGATTGTTCCATCATCGCTTCCCGATAAAGCCATCGAGCCGTCATTAGAAAAACAAACGGAAGTAATTACCCCTTGTTCTTTTGGTCCAAACTCATCATATTCTTTTTTCATATCCGGATCTAATTCACATTCTTCTTTATATTGTTCATATAAATCCAAATAATGCTCTCTCAGAGAATAATCCTGTATTTCTTGGCCGCCGGGGATATCCCATAACGCGAAAGCCATATTGATCCCTCCCAACAGAACCCTGCTCCCGTCCCGGCTGAAGTCAGCCGAGGCTATGGTTTCGCGGCAGTCCAGCGAGTGAAGCAGCAGCCCTTTTGGCCGTTCAGGATCGTTCAGCACCTGCAGAAATTCCCTGTCGTTTATTTGGTGGGAGGAGTTCTGGACCTCTTCAATAGCTTCAATATTCCCCTGTTCCAGGTGGATCCATCCCAGGCTGAGCCAGTAGTCCGGGTTGTTTACATGCCCTGAGGCGATTTCTTTCATTCTGGTCAGGTATTCCCCGGCTCCCAATTCACCCCGCTGCCATAGCACATAGCCCAGGTTAAAGGTAGCCTCCAGGTGCTGCGGATCTGCCTGTAGGGCTTGCTGCCAGCATTTCCGGGCCTCGTCTGCCCGTCCCAGGTAATAGTATGAAACCCCGCGGTTGTTAAAACCGTCGGCTTTCAGGTTGGATGGATTTATCTCACCGTGCTCAGGTTCCCGCTTGAATATGCTGCGGTATATGTCGATCAATTGCGACCGGATTTCAGCAAAGTTGTTGTATCTCTTTTCCCGGTCCAGGGAGCAGCATTGGCTCAACAGGGCAGCCAATTCCGGCGGAAGGTCTGATCTGAATGCCTGCGGATCAGCCGGTGATTCCCCTTCAATAGCGGCCAGGTACGGGTAGCTGGCTTTATAGGGCCGGTTGCCGCAGAACATCTCGTACAGGCATATACCGAAGGAAAAAATGTCATCCCGGGGATCAACCCGGCGGGGGTCTTCAAACTGCTGGGGAGACATATAGGCATAGGTCCCCATCGCCCCCAGGGAAGTCAGGCGCTCCAGGTTTTCCTGCCTGCTTTTCCGGCCTGCTCCAGGTATATTGTTCTCTTCTCCGGCAAATCCGGTCCGGGCTATACCGAAATCAGTAACTTTCAATATGCCCTCTTTGGTCATGAGTATGTTTTCCGGTTTGAGGTCCCGGTGGATCATCCCGTAGCTGTGGGCATACTCCATGCCGTGGCAGAACTGGATGGCCAGGTCCAGGCCCAGCTTAAGGTCATAACAGCGGGCGGCACTGATCCAGTCTCTCAGGTTGCCACCGTCCACATACTCGATGAAGATATGAGGTATATCCTGCACCGGGCGGGTATAATAGCAGTAAGCAATATGGGGGTGAAGCCCCAGGCCGGTCCAGGCATCTGCTTCTTTCAGCACCCGGGCAAATAGGGCCCGGTCGGAAAGCATCTTCTGGTTGGGAGCCTTTATAGCTACTTTTGTTTTCCAGCCCCGGTGTTCAGTGATATAGACGTACCCCATACCACCTGCTTGAATGTCTTCTACCAAGTAGGTATCCAGGATATAATCTCCTATTTGAAAGCTTATTGCTTGTTTGCCCTGCCAGTCCTCTTCACCTGCCGCCCAAGGGCCGTATGATTCCGGCGGTTGTCGATTCAACGAAGTCTCTCCTCGTTTTGGATTGGCACCGGCTGCAGGCTTATCATCCTCCCTGGCCTCAGGTTGATCACTACTATGGTCCACAGCCTCCGGTGCCTGATCCGGTTTTAAATCCATCTTGGCTTTTTCCTCGAATTCGGTCTGGGGCAGGACTGCTTCGATTTTTTTATGATTGAAAATATTAATAATACTTTTTAAATATGACATGGGTATTGCTCCGCTCCTCTCCCATCTCGGAACAAGAAATGCTTTCTATGCCTCCTTGATCTTGCTTTGCAGTTGCTCAATATAAGTCTTAACTTTGGGTTTCAGTGATGAAAGTTCAGCCGGAGCACATTCTAAAAAGTTCTCATAAGACTCGATGGCCTCCTTATATTTACCGGCATCCTCCAGACGTATACCTTTGTTATACCAGGCCTCGGCATAATTCGGATTATATTCCAACGCCTTATCATAACATGCGATTTGCTCATCACGCCTGTCCATGCTGCCCAAAGTTATGCCCATGTTGTACCATGCCTCGGCATTTTGGGGATTTATATCCAACTGTCTTTGGGAACATGCCAGGGACTCCTCATATTTGCCCAGTTTACCCAAAACAATCCCTTTGCCACTCCACGCTTCTTCATATTCAGGGTTGATCATCAAGGCTTTATCATACGATCTCAATGCCTGGTCCCAGAACTGGATCAGTTCAGCACTTTTTGCTTCCATATAATAATATTCTTCCCCTGACAACGTTGGCTTTCTCTTAAACGGATTCCAAACCATTTTTAATATACACCTCTTTCCAATTATTATTAATATCCGATTCAGTTTACCGTCATTTTCCTCCGGTCAGCTGCCGAATAGCCTGTTCCACCTTCGGCACATAGGAGGCAAGATGGTCAGGTGCACATCTTAAGAAAGTACGGTATGCTTCCACCGCTTCCTGATGACGTCCTAGTTTTAGCAAAGTGTTGCCTTTCATAATAAATATTAGGGCATTGAAAGCTGAGTTGAGCTGAAGCACCTTATCAAAGCTCATAATCGCTTCCTCCAATCTGCCCAGATCATCCATAGCTAACCCCCGATTATACCATGCTTACCATCTACATCTTTATCACCTAGCCGTTTTATAAGCGGATCCACCGCCAAGGGGTCTTTCTGTACCCCCAATCCTTCAACTGCGGCCATGCGTACATTATATTCATTATCTTCCAGCACCTTGATCAGTATTTCCAATGCTTGCGGATGTTTAATTCCCCCTAAAGCACGCGCAGCCTGAGGTCGAATGCCATCTTCTTCCAGAGCCTTTATCAGCGGTTCCAGTGCCCGTGGATCACCTATTTCTCCCAAGGCTAATGCTTTAGCACCTCTTTCATGGTCATAAGCACGTTCGTTGCCAAGAGCATTAATTAATGGTTCCACTGCCCGAGAGTCTTTTATTTTGCCTAACGCTTCCGCAGCCGCAATTCTCGTAACTTCACATTGATGATAAAGCACCTTTAAAAGCGGTTCCACCGCCCGAGAGTCTTTTATAACACCCAATGCCCTCGCTGCAGCTCGACGGACATCACTATCTTCATTATCAAGCGCCTTAATAAGTTCTTCGGTGGCTTTGGGATCTCTAATATCCCCCAATGCTCCTGCTGCCATTATACGAATTTTTGAATAGCCATTTCTTAAATCATTTATTAACGAATCTATGACTAAATACTTGCGCGGGTCGTTAAATTCGCCCAATCTGATGAAGTCGCCGCTTTTCATGGATAAACTGGTTTTCTCAAGAAAAACCTCTCTCCACTGCGTTTCACCCAGAGCATGTAATGCGTCTGCTACAGCACCCCGTATGCAATCATCTGGATCACTAAGCCTCTTAATCAGCGGTTCTACAGCCCGGTTATCACCTATTTCACCCAATGCCTTGGCTGCATTTGCTACCGTTAAATAACCCTTTTGCAGAGCATTTAGTATTGGTTCTACAGCCCGTGGTTCTCTTGATTCACCTAATGCTCTGGCAGCTATTTCACGTACTGCGGCATCATCAATAGCCCTGATAAACGAGTCTATAGCCCGGGGATCACCTATTCTATCCAGTGCAATGGCCGCTGCCGAACGTACGTCATTGGTCTTATCATCCAGCGCCTTAATAAGCGCCTCGGTGGCTCTTGGATCTTTAATGTCCCCCAATGCTTCCGCTGCTGATTTACGAATTTCATAATAACCAGTATTTAAATCATTTATTAAAGAATCTATTATCAAATATTTGCGCGTGTCGTTAAGTTCGCCCAACCTGATGAAATCGCCGCTTTTCATGTATTGACCGGCTTTCCCGCAAAATACCTCTTTCCACTGGGGCTCGCCCAGTTCATTCAAGGCGTTGGCTATACCAGCTCGTATATAATCATCGCTGTCACCGAGCCTCTTGATCAGCGGTTCTACCGCCCGACGATCGCCAATTTTACCCAATGCCTCAGCTGTGTCTACTATGGCCAAATTTCTTTCTTCCATAGCTTTTAATATAGGCTCGACCGCCCGCAGTTCCCTTAATTCACCCAGGGCCCTGACTGCCAGTTCAGATACCGCATAATCCTCGTCCCCAAGGGCTTTGATCAGCGTATCGGCAGCCCGCCGGTCTTTAATTTCACCTAAAGCTTTCGCAGCTGCCCGGCGTACATCATAGTCTTTGTTTCGCATGGTTTTTATTAATACCGGCACGGCCCGGGAGTCTCTTATGGCTTCCAGAGCCTTCAAAGCGGCACTTTTCGACTTCCAGTCTCCTGAATGCGCTTGCCAGATTAAATTCTTTATTTTTAATCCCCAGAACAAGATCAATCCTTCCTTTCAATTCTCTGCACACAGTCGTACCGATTCATCACCTGAGCTGAATTGATAAACCGACTTTTTACTGCATTACATGCTATGAAGGATATCAGTACTTTTTTCAATCCTATACTTAATGTTATTCCTTTTTTCGGCAATAGTAATAAAATTCCTCTATTAATAAAAACTGTATTTTCTCGTAAATTTCTAAATGCAAATAATTTCGTGCCTTCATTATTTAAGACTATTCTGGGGTGTTGGCTGGAGGTTTTCTGTACCAGGGAGCACTGGCCCCCTGGCATATTGTTTTGAGGTTATTGCTACCTGATTCTATAAAGACTGCTGGTATTCCGGTCTATTAACCAGTAATTCCGCGGTTTTTCCATCACTGCTGACATTAACGGCAATTTGGCGTTTTACTCCAACCATAATACCTAATGCTATGGTCGCGGCAATATCAAATATGAATACCATATTGTTTATTGCTTCCAAATCCACCTGGTAGGCATTCCCGATTATGGCGATGGATAAAGCCAAAATCAAATCAATTCCCAGCGGCAGCAGGGCCAAAGCTTTCCAGCCTCTTCTCCAAACGATTACGGTAAGTACGACCTGCGCTATTAACAACATAGCTATCCCTCCTAAATTTTTTTCTTCAAACAAGATACACATCATTGCATAAAATCTCGCAGGTCTCTCCTAGGAAAATAAAAAAGTCCCCAATTATGAAATGAGAACCTGGCTGCCGTTATTCACGAATGCTAAAATATTTATTCAAACTCCCACTCCCAGTCTAACTGCCACAGGCGCATGGTACGATCATTACTTCCAGATAATACATAGCGACAATCCGGGCTAAACGCTACGGAATTAACTTCATAGTTATGCCCTTGTAAAAATTTTTTCCCAAACAAGATACACCTTATGGGGGCAAATCTCGCAGCCCGGGCAAAAAAATTACCCCCCATTGGGGGCATACACAACGCTTAGTTATTAAAGTGATCCAAAATAACTTCTATTCTTAGTCAACATGCCTCCCATTTCTGTTATTCGGGTGATATGGAATATTATTAGGTCCTTGAAAAAAGACTATTATGCCATTTAAAATCATTAATACTGGTCCGATTACAAAGAACCCTTTGGGTTCCACCATATACCAGTAAATAGCAGTAAACAATATAATAAGAATCCCAAACACGTGACCATCGGCAGGCATCTCATCAATACCCGGTATATAGTAGTTATCTGCTGAATCTATTATGGTTGAGCTAAATGCTCCAATTAATGCAAACATCAGCACAATGATGAAACTAATCATGTCCCCAGTGCCCATAAGCAAATCATGAATGCCATTTCCTATTATGATACAGGCACTTGTAATTCCTAATATTTTTGCGGCAGTAATCACTTTTTTCCCTCCTCTCTTTTGTACTTTGATTAATATACCGTGATGTTGATAGGCTTTATGATTTGGCCCACGTCGTTTGGCATACTACCCCGCCCCTATTATTTAAAGCAGCTCTCCTTAGTTTATAAAACCTCAGCTTTGAGATCATTTATTTATTGCCTGATATAATCATCAGTAAAGAGGATATTACTGAATTTTAGAACTCCCAATCCCAGTCCAATCGCCACAGGCATATATCTGCTCCACCCGATAAGGCATAGCGCCCGTCCGGACTGAAGGCGACAGATTTTACCGGGAGCTTGTGTCCTTTAAAGGCCCGCAATTCTTTGCCGCTATCTACTTCCCATAAACGAACAGTTTGGTCTCCACCCCCCGAAACGATGAATCTGCCGTCCGGGCTGAAAACTACTGAATATACTGAATCTTTATGCCCATAGAACTTCCGAACAGGCTTCCCGGTTGCAACATCCCAAAGACAGATGGTTGTGTCCTTTGATCCCGTTAACAGGAAACGTCCATCAGGGCTGAAGGCCACCGAATTTATCCAAAACGTATGACCGCGGCCAAGACGTGCCTGTATTATTCCGCTGTCCACCTGCCAAAGGCTGAGGCTTAAATCTCTTGCAGATACCGCATAGCGCCCATCCGGACTAAAGGCCACCGATTCTACCCTGACTTTATTATTACTTTCCAATACACATACCAGATCAGTCTCAGGCCGGTCTGGATCATCCAAAGCCCGCAGAAATCCTTCATCGTTGACGCGGTGGGGAGATTTCTGAATCGTATTAACAGCTTCAATATTTCCCTGCTCCAGGTATAACCAACCAAGACATCGCCAGTAATCCTTATCATTATTCTGACTGGTTTCAATCCCATTCATTGTAATCAAGTATTTATAAGATCCGATCTCCAGTTTTCGCCACTGCAGGTAACCCAGGTTAAAGGTAGCTCCCAAATGATGGGGGTCCTCCTGCAGAGCTTCCTGCCAGCATTGTCGCGCGTTATCCTCCCGGCCCAGGTAGTAATAGGAAACGCCGCGGTTGTTAAGCCCGTCGGCTTTAAGAGCCGGTCTTGTCAGTTCAGCATGAGGCGGTTCTTCATGGTATATACTGCGGTAGATATTTACTATTTGACTGCGTATATCCGTAAAACTGGCCGGCCTTGCTTCTCTTTTTAATGAGCAGCATCTTTGTAAAAGGCCGGCCAACAGTTCCGGCAGGTCCGGTCTGAATTGCAGGGGATTTATGGGCTCTTCCCGGTTTATCCAGGCAACATAGGGATATTGAGCTTTGAAGGGATTATTGCCGCACAGCATTTCGTACAGGCATATGCCAAAGGAAAAAATATCGTCGCGGATATCGACGCTGCGAGGGTCTTCATACTGCTGGGGCGACATATATTCGAAAGTACCCATCGTCCCCAGCGAGGTCAGACGTTCTTTCTTCTCCGGTTGTTTTTTATTATCGGCGGCAGCCTTATCCTCAGCCTCTCTCATGCGGGCAATGCCAAAATCGGTGACTTTCAATATGCCATCCCGGGTTAATAATATATTTTCCGGTTTTATGTCCCGGTGAATCATGCCGGAATCATGGGCATGCTCCATACCATGACAAAATTGAACCGCCAGGTCCAATCCCACTTTCAGGTGGTAGCAGCGACCGGCTCTAATCCAGTCTCTCAGATTACCCCCATCCACGTACTCGATGAAGATATAGGGGATGTCTTCCACCGGGCGGGTGTAATAGCAGTAGGCAATATGGGGGTGCAGGCCCAGGCCGATCCAGGCATCAGCTTCTCTCAGCACCCGGGCAAACAATAAAGGATTGGAGAGCATCTCCTGATTGGGCGACTTTACTGCTACCCTGGTTTTCCAGCCCTGGTGCTCGGTGATATAGACGTATCCCATTCCTCCGGCTTCGACATCTTCCACCCGGTAGGTGTCCAGGATGGTCTCGCCCTTCTGCCAGATCCTGACCGGTTTCTCCTGCCATGATTCCTGTCCCACTTTATCCTGGTTTCTAGCAGCCGGCTGTTGCTGACGCAGAGAGGTGCTGCCCCGATTGGGTTCCGGTGCGCCCGTAGCCACAGGGTATCCCGGTTGCGGCATTTCGGGGTTAAAAACATTTTTAATTCGAGCGAAGAATGACATAAACGGATCTCGCCTCCCGCTTAACCCCTTGGATTATCACCGGTGAAAATTTCACTTAAACTATAATGTGATGTCATCCGGGTAAATTTTACGCATGGCAAAACCCAGTTTGCCATCGATAACAACCGCAAAAACAGTCTCTCCGGGTTTAACCTCATGGTTCAGAATCATACGAGCCAGCGGTTCACTGATACACTGGTTAAAAACCCTTTCCATTTCCCGGGCTCCATAAGTCCTGCTGTAACCTCTTTCCAGCAAATAATCTCTGGCACCGTCAGACAGGTTCAACATGGTTTCCCGGGCTGACAGCCGCTGATTAGTCTCTGCCAGGATTTTATCAATAATGGCGTTCACCGTGGCTTTGTCCAGAGGGTAAAAGACAACGTTCTTGGTTAGGCGGTTAATGAATTCGGAGCGGAAGTGCCCCTTGATTGCTGCGTTGATCTGCTCTTCATAGGCCTGTTGCCAGTCGCTTTCACTTGCTTCTTGCGACCCGGTGCTGTCATTTTTGAATTTATTTATGTCCAGCCCGATTATCCGTTTGCATATAGCCGGTGCGGAACCCAGGTTGGAGGTCATAATTATAATGGTCTCAGCAAAGCTGACCAGGCGTCCATGACTGTCGGTCAGGCGCCCGTCGTCAAATATCTGCAGAAACAGATCAAACACATCGGGATGCGCTTTTTCCACCTCGTCGAAAAGAAGCACCGAAAATGGATTGGACCTTACCTTGCCGGTCAGCTGCCCCTCTTCTTCATGACCAACATAGCCGGGCGGCGAGCCGATAAGCTTGGCGGCCCCATTTTTTTCCTGGTATTCAGACATATCGAACCTGATCAGGCAGTTTTCATCATGAAAAAGGAATTCAGCCAGGGCTTTGGCCAGTTCGGTTTTACCCGTCCCGGTAGATCCGGTAAAGAGAAACACGGCCAGGGGACGGTTCGGTTTTTTTAACCCCACCCGGGCTGCCCTGATTGTCTCCGCTATTTCCTCTATAGCTTTGTCCTGCCCCATAACTCTCCGGCGCAGATATTTTTCCATATTATAAAGGCGTTCGGTTTCGGTTTGAGTCAATTCGTCCAGGGGTATACGGCAGCGCTCGGCAACCACCCGGGCCACGTCTTCCGGGGAAAGGACCCGGCTGCCGGTTTGTTCGGAGGGGGTGAAGGTTCTCAGCAACATGGCGGCACAGGCCTGATCGATAATATCAATGGCTTTATCCGGCAGGCGGAGGTCCGGGAGATAACGTACAGAAAGCTCGATGGCTCTGGTTAGTACATTTCCCGGGAGTTTAATGCCATAATAGTTTTCCCATCTGGATGTAAGCCCGCTTAGAATCTGGCTAGCTTCCTCCGGGGTGGGTTCATTGATCCAGACAGGCTGAAAGCGTCGTTCCAGGGCTGGATCTTTTTCTATATACCGCCTGTATTCAGCCGTGGTCGTTGCCCCGATGCATTTGATATCACCACGGGCCAGAGCCGGTTTTAAAATGTTGGCCG
>CAZBKS010000050.1:0-9486 GCA_964492475.1 uncultured Syntrophomonas sp.
AAATCACTTTATCCCATTGGTGCAAAACCATTGACCGCATCGGACCAGCGCTCCAGGAACCTGGCCGGTATATAACTGCGAACTTGTCCCTGTGGATCATAGTATGTTAATATCACACCCGTTCCCTCCGAATTCGGAGTCATAAGGACTTTATCCTTCAGTAAGGAAGGATCTATAACCTCTCCTTTGGGGGTTACATACTGAATCTGCCCCCCTGACCCGGTCCTGATTCTCACATCAACCAGATTCTGATTGGAAATGCGGACAGTTGTAGTATTAGTATACTCGTATCCGGGTACCCCTGCTTTGGGCGGGGCAGCATATACAGCTCCGTTGTCTCCTGCTACTAGTTTGTTGGCCTGCATGGTTTGCCTTACTCTATCCATATCCATATTTATGTGAGCATAATTATCTACCTCGACTTGTTTGCCCGCCTGGCTGTAATAGTCATTTACTTTCGGCAGGCTGCTGCTGACCGGGCCTTCATCCTTCCCCGGAATTTTACCACCCGGGTCGGGTCCATCTCCGCCGCTGCCAGAAGCAGGTTTTCCTGGCCCATCTGGACCATCCGGGCTGCTGGGAGTTGTTTTACCAACTCTATCAGAGCTATCCGAACTCTTGGGAACTCCCTCATCAGCAGTTGTCTTCCGGGTTCCATCAGGCATATTATCACTGCTGCCTGAAGCAGTTTTCCCTGTTCCCGGGGCATCCGATTCCTTCCTGCCAAAGGGAGTTTTTTCGGTCCCTTCAACATCCGGGCCGGCAGAAGATGTTTTGCCTGATCCTTTGCCCAGGTCATCGGCACTGCTGCCAGCGGTCTTGCCTGATCCTTTGCCCAGGTCGTCGGCTCCGCTGCCGGCGGTTTTGCCTGATCCTTTGCCCAGGTCGTCGGCTCCGCTGCCGGCTGCACTTGCTGTCCCCCTGCCTATGTCATCAGTGCTTCCCGATACCGATTTACCTGCTCCAGTGGCTATGTCGTCAACAGATCCGGCTGCTCCCCGACCAGCTCCCTTAAATACTTTTTCCATGGACTCTTCTGCGGCGTCTCCGGCCAAATCCGTTAATCGTTTTTCTATCTGCCCCAACATCTCCTCTGCACTTTCCTTGCTTATCATTCCCAGACTACGGCTGGCAATTTGATCAGCTTTCATTATCTTCAGCAGCGCAGTTTCAATAAAGTCAGCTGCCTTGTTGGTAAATGCCGGGAATTTCTCCAGCATTTCTCCCATTATTGCGCCACCGGCCTTGCCAGCCAGCCAGCCCATTTCTTCGCCTAAAATGGTAATGCCGAGAGCCTTTGAAACCGCCACAAAATCAGATTCTCCTTTTTCTATGGATTCCTGAATTCGAAGCATAGCTTCAGCTACTGTAAGGGTTCCATCCATCACTACCCCGCCTGCAGTTGCAGCACCTCCGCTTGCCGCTATAATCATAGTGCGAGCAGCAAAACCCAGCCATGAAATACTCCCGTCTTCTTTTTGAGCGGTGACTACTTCCTTGGCCATGGCTGCATTAGCTTTCAGAGCGGAGCCGATATCCTTATACCAGGGCACCTCTTCCCATCGTTCACCAGTATCAGCGGCCGTCTTACCCAGTATGCGATGGTCGATTACCCGCCTGATTTTATCAACTTGTTCCCGGTCCAGTTCTTTACCCGCCAGCATGTCATCTTTTAACTTCTGAATAGCTTTATCAACGTCTCCCGGGCCGCCGGGCTGACCGATATTATATTTATCAGCGGCCTTCTGCATTTGTTCCAGTTTCTGCCAGTCGTCCATATTTTGTTTAATTGCTTTGCTGGTAGCATCCTCACGTTTAGCCATTTTTTCCAAATCGATTGCTATCCGCCTTTTGTCCTCCGCCAGGTCATTCTGCCAGCGTTCAAAGTCATCGGGGTTAAACTCGTTACCGGATTCGGTATTGATCCATTTTCCTTTAACCGCATCAAACTCCAATTCATATGGCCGCCCATCGGTTTTTCCTACCAGCACCTGAGTGTCACCGTGCCGGGGGCCGGTATATCCCTTTTCATATTCATAACTGCTGGTTTCACCCGTTTCGGGGTCAGTGTAGGTAAATGAATCATTATCACCCGCCTTCACTGACTGGTCAGCAGGGATATCGCCGCCATTTTCACGCCAATCCTCGGAAGGAATATTGTCGGGTATACCGCCGTCAGCAGGCGGCTGTGATGCATCTCCCGCTCCCACATCATGTTTTTCCAGGGTATTCATGGGATCTTCCGGACCTATAACACCGGAATCACTTGATGATGGTCCGGATGGAACCTCCGGCTCCCCATTCGGTATCTCATCTGTCCACGGTTTGGCCCCGTATTTTTCCACCGTACGCGGGTAAGGCTCTCCTAATTTGGGCTTGACCGGAACCCATTTAGTGCCAAAAGGTATCACTTCCCCTTCTCTAAAGGGATCCTGCACAGCTACATTAAAGGGATTGCCATCCCCTTCAAAAGGATTCTCACTCCAATGCCGCCCATCCCGGTTATAGCCATCCGCGTTATAACCGCTCCAATGGTAACCATCTTTGCCATAACCCTGCTTATCAAAGCCCCAGGGATCGTAGCCGGATCGGTCGTACCCTTCATAATTGAAACCTTGCCGGTCATAACCATCCCGGTCATAACCGTCTTTATTGAAGCCATTTTTATCATATCCGTATTCGTCATAACCTTCTTTTGATTGACCTTCCCGGTCATAGCCCTCCCGATTATAACCCTCCCGGTCATAACCATCTTTATCAAAACCTTCCCGATCATATCCGTTATGGTCCAATCCGCTGCGATTATATCCTTCCCGGTCCCATCCGTCCTTATCGAAGCCTTCTCGGTCGTAGCCCTGCTTGTCATAACCTTTGGCATCATAACCACTGCGATCATATCCCTTGCGGTCATAACCATTCACGTCATAACCTTCCCGATTATATCCTTCGGCGTCATAACCGCTGCGTCCATAACCATCCCGGTCATAACCAGCCTTGTCAAAGCCCTCTTGATCAAAGCCTTCCGCATCAAAGCCGGATTTGTCGTAGCCATCCCGGTCAAAGCCTTCGGCATCGTAGCCGGCCTGGTTATAGCCTTCTTTATCAAAGCCATTGGCATCATATCCCGCTTTATCGAAACCTTCTTTATCAAAGCCTTCGGCGTCAAAGCCGGATTTGTCGTAGCCATCCCGGTCAAAGCCGGCTTGGTCAAAGCCTTCCCGGTTATAGCCTTCGGCATCGTAGCCGGCCTGGTTATAGCCTTCTTTATCAAAGCCATTGGCATCATATCCCGCTTTATCGAAACCTTCTTTATCAAAGCCTTCGGCGTCAAAGCCGGATTTGTCGTAGCCATCCCGGTCAAAGCCGGCTTGGTCAAAGCCTTCCCGGTTATAGCCTTCGGCATCGTAGCCGGCCTGGTTATAGCCTTCTTTATTAAAACCATTGGCATCATATCCGGCTTTATCGAAACCTTCTTTATCAAAGCCTTCGGCGTCAAATCCGGATTTGTCATAGCCCTCCCGGTCAAAGCCGGCTTGATCATAGCCTTCCTGATCGTATACATTTTCACCAGTAATGTCGGAGGCATCTGCAGTGGATTCCTGCCCCTCTGTTCCAACCAGGATTTCATCTTCCAGCGCGCTGGTGTCAATAAGAATACCGCTATCGGAATTATCTATTAACACATCTGATCCCTGCCTTATTACACCGGCCTCCTCTTGTGCTGTTTCTATTATTAGGCCGGGCTCTGTCTGGACCAATATTGCCTCCTCATCTGCAGTCTCTATTATCATTTCCGATTCAGATTTGGCAGATATCCCCGCTTCTTCTGCGGTTTCAATCAATATTCCATCCCTTCCCGGGACAGTAATAGATTCCTGCCCCATCTCATCCGTATCGATGACGATTTCCTGGACAGTTGATATTCCCTCTCCCATCTCAGCTGTATCAATTATAATTCCCGGATCAGATTCCGAATCAGATACATAGATTTCACCGCGCCTTTTCCGGCCTAGTTGGGTCGCTTCCTGAGCCGGGGCAGCTGTTTGGGCAGGCCTTCCGGGATAAGATCCTCCGTTGCCCGGTGCAGGACCGCCGCCCGGAGATAAAGGAGTTCCGCCAGTAGGTGTGAATCCACCTCCTCCGCCTAATCCTGCCAGAGCACCCAGACCTGTAGCAATCAATCCAGGTACTGCAACCCCTACAATAGCTTCGGTTGTATTGGAAGGCCCCGGTATATTACCCACTGAACCAACACCGGCCGGGCCTTCAATGTATCCTCCCCCAGATGAGGTTTTTCCCCCTCCGTGAACATTATCAGCTGAATCACCGGCAACTTCAAAATAGGGAGTAGCCCGAACCTCTCCCATTCCCCGTCCTCCGGATTCCTGATTCTGGGCCCAGGTAGCCGGGTCCGAATCGATAACGGTATACGTTCCAGCCGGAATCACAATGTTTGGGGTTACTTCCCAGTAAGCATTCGGCACCCCCCCCTGACCCGGACGCGTGCTGACCTGCCAGGGGCCATATACTGTCCCGTCACTATGCTGTAATGCAATAGTACCAGGGGCGGCCCCCTGAGCATTGTTCCAGTGATAGGTGCATATGTAGGTTACCAGATGGGGACTGCTAATGGTAAACACAGTAGGGGCGGTGGGCCCATTATAAACCCCGGCAATATTCATGGTATCGGACACCGCAACCGGGTCGCCCAGGGGTATGCCGCTAACCACGGTTTCATTTTCCGTGATTGGTTCTGCATCTGTCTGTTCTTCTGGGACAGGTATATCTATTTCAGGCGCAGGCTGGCTGAGCAAACCATTACTTTCCAGGCCATCCAGCACCTGCTGAGCTATGATTTTAGCCTTTTGAAAATCGGTACTGCTGCTATTACCAGACTGATAAGTCTCAACCGTTATAAAATAATCCGGCAGTATCACTCCAACTCCATTGCCATCTGGCATAGTATACTCTCGAACCTCGCATCCCTTCATCTTGGTAGTCTGTATGCTGGTGTGCTGTGCCTGACTATCTACATAGTTCAATAATATATTCATATCCTTTGATTCAACCGGTCCTAAAACCGATACTCCTCCAAAGCCATTAGCATAACCACCATATCCGGCATGCATCTTAAAACCGTATCCGGTTACCTCCTCGGCGCCAAATTCAAATTCCGGTGATTGATAGTGGCTATTGACAACATTGCTGACCACATCTCCAACATCACCTGCCAAGGCAGTACCGGATATGCAGGTTGATAACATCATTATTATTACGGATACTATTACTACAGATATAAAGGGTTTTCTTATGCGTTTTCGGCTGGCAGCTAAATCTGATATCGACAAACCTCTCACCCCCTTCATTTCTACGGCAGTATCCCGACCAGCATCATCCAGCCGGTAGAAAATATAAACGCAATCAGCGATGGTACCATGATATTCTTAACCCCCCGGGCGCCTTTTTTCATAACCTCAGTCCCGGCCGTAGCCGCGGCAGTCATAATAGCGGCCGAAGCAAAGGGCATTACCGCATTCCAGCCCAAGATTAACTGGGCTAAAACAGCCAGAACAGTAAAAGGAATCATAAACAACATACCTGTGCCTACAGCCTCTCGTGCAAACTGGTTGTTTTCTTCATGCAGGGCCTGGTTTCCGCTTCTCAATAACATAATGAGCAGATTTACGACTAAGAACCCGATTACCAGGGCAATTGATATAGACAATAGCAGGGTGGTCAGAATTATTTCCGTTTTGGTATAGGGAATTAATATACCAAATATGATAAAGCACAGGTATATTGGCCAGAACTTAACACTTTGCGGTCCTGGCTGCCTGGTATAGCCAAGATTCATTTCCATATATTACCTACCTCCTGATAATTGTTATATATATATTTTCTAAAAACCGAAACGGCCTAATAATGCCCAGCCGAATAGGAGGATGGCACCACATAAAGTGGTCAGGGCAATACTGAAGGCAATTCGGTCACCCGACATCTGTCGAATGGTAAACAATGACGGTCTTAATGCCCACAGAACGCCGGTTACCCCAAATGCCACCGCTGTTTTCCACCCCAGGGTAATGGAGAAGATTACTCCCAGCAGAGCATAAACCAGGGTTGCCGAATAACCCAGGGAAAATGAAGATATTGCCCAATCAATGGTGTAATTCCGCTCCGAGGCCTGGGATAAAGCCCAGGCTAAGACGGCAATAAGTGCAACTCCAACGGTTCCGTAGAAAAGCCCCAGGAGAGTAATCAATATAACGGCAGAAACCTCAATTTGACCGGTCTTAAACATATCCAAGCCGGTTTGCATAAAAAATAGAGTAAAAGATAGACCCGAGACCAATATGGAATATGGCCAGGGAACTTGAGCCATCTGATTCTTAACTACCTCACCGGGATTAATCACCATGTTAAGAGCTACTTTCCAGCGAGGCATTTCCATGGGTGCCATGGTATTCATATATATGCTGATCCCTCCTTAGATTGATTTTATTAGTACCTGCAATAATGGTTTTAATTTTCACTGAAGTGTCTGGGCATAAACGGACCAAGGCAAATAAAGTATTAATCAGATATGGGAACCTTGCTCAGCATACTTAATGCAATCCTTGCTGGAAAATAAGTTTTGGGCCGAATTCTCTGCTAAAGACACTGGACACCTCCTCCAGATCAGTTTCATCAGAGAAAATGCCAACGCAAGCTCCAGAACG
Organism: uncultured Syntrophomonas sp.; assembly: GCA_964492475.1. GTDB lineage: Bacteria > Bacillota > Syntrophomonadia > Syntrophomonadales > Syntrophomonadaceae > JAAYJK01. Next base: position 6,720 of record CAZBKS010000050.1, read on the forward strand.
GGTTATAATCTCCAGTTCACCCGCAGATAACTGCTGTCTGGTAATACAAACAAACTGCAAATCAGCCTCGTTTATTACCATCCTGCCTTTTTCCATATCCTCCCGGGGAGTTAGTATTATTTGCCCCTGACCAATGGTAATATAATAAGGCTGAGTTTTAAAAAACCCAGTTTTAAGCCTGATCTTAAAGGTCAACAAAACCACCTCAAAATAGATTTTATCAAATTATGCAAGATGATATTACCATTCCATAATTTTGGCATTGACATTTTTTTGGCACGATTGATGCCAAAGATATGACAAATTCTTTTCTATTATGATAAAATTTTAAGAGGTGATCTTTATGACCTTCGCTAAAAAACTTGATCTGTTAATGAACATAACCAATACTTCCAATAGTATTCTGGCGCGTAATATTGCATTGGATGCTTCTTTTATCAGCCGTCTGCGCCGTGGTCATCGTACTCCGGCTCGGAACGTTACTTATCTGCGATCTATGGCAGAATATTTTGCCCGCAGTTGCCGGGCGGAGTATCAAAAAACGGCTTTGTTGGGAGCTATTAATGACAATTCTGCAACCAAGTATTCTGCAATTGAACCATTGGAAGTAATAATTTATGAGTGGCTGAACCAGCATGGCCCTCCAGCTGTCCCAATAGATGAATTTTTGGATGATATCAGCAGTTTCCAATTCAGGAAAAACGCAGCGGGCACCATTATTGACCTTGACAAAACCGACTGTATAACAGTATCTGAAACCGAAGTGTTCTATGGGGTACAAGGAAAACAAGGTGCGGTCTTGGTTTTTTTGTCCCTGGTATTAAAAAGTAATACTCCCCAAACACTGCTTCTCTACAGTGATGAGGGCCTGGAGTGGATGACTGACGATCCCGGGTTTACATCTAAATGGGCATCAATGTTGTCACAGGTTTTGCAGAAGGGCAACCGAATAAAGATAATCCACTCCATAAATCGTCATTTTGACGAAATGGCGGCCGGGATCAGAAAATGGGTGCCGTTATATATGACTGGCGCCATAGAGCCCTATTATTACCCTAAAACCAGGGATGGATTATTCCGGCGCACATTGTTTATAGCCCCGGAAACCGCAGCTGTTGCTTCTTCGTCAGTAGGCAGATCAACCGGAAAGGAAGCCAATTTCCTTTTCACCAACCTGGAGACGGTCAAGGCGCTGATGGAAGAATACACCAGTATTTTGCATCTATGCCGTCCGCTTATGCGCATATCCACTCCCGGCAACAACCGGGATTATTTATCCCTGTTAAGGGAATTTGAAGCAGAAATAACCAACATTATTATCAAAGCTGATGGACTGAGTAATCTAACCATGCCGCCTGATGTGTTGAATAGCATAATGGACCGAGCCGACCATCGCACCAGGAAGCAATTATTATCCTATCAGCAAAATAGAATAGATACATTTTTGATCAATATACAGGAACACCAGGTCGCCGAAATCTTCACCCTGCCCAATCTTGACCGGATTTTAGCCGGAGAAGTCGCGGTTAACTTTTCCGACCTGCTAAGCCCCGTCCAGTTGTCATATACTACCGAGGAGTATCGCCGACATCTGCAAAATGTTATTCATCTTCTTGAGACATATGACAACTACTCGGTATACCTAAGCAACAGCAAAAACCTGGAAGGGATTATTGTTTATGTCCGCGAAGATGTGGGCGTGCTGGTGGTAAAAAACTCCCTTCCTCCGGTTGTCTTTGCCATTAATCAGAATAACATGATCTCTTCTTTTTGGGATTATCTTTATCTTATCCTAAGCAATGAATCCGGCCGTACCAGCATCCGAAGCAATACCATTGCACGATTAAAGGAAATCCTGGCCCGGTTGGATGCGACCATCTTGGACAAGTGATTTTATGATTATCCGGTATTTTATTATCTCATTACGCAGGCATGGGACAGTCCTTTTGCCTGTTTATCCTTCGTTCATTGTTTTGGAAATATCGGGAATAGTTTAAATGACTTCAGGCACATGACGGGAGAGGAATTTTCCTTCAGGCCTTTTCGACATCTGCAGTAAGATCGTATCCTTCCTCCATTTTGATAAAAAGCACTATGCGCTTTTCCTACTGAATAACAATAAAAAATTAAACTAATGTCCTCGAACTTAGGATGTAACCTAAATTCCATTTGCCCATAAAAATAGCGGGGCTTGCAAACCCCGCTATTACTTGCTTTTTATGGTGGGCCGTACAAGATTTGAACTTGTGGCTTCTTCCGTGTCAGGGAAGCACTCTCCCGCTGAGTTAACGGCCCATTTCGTGTCACTTATTATATAACTACGGCTGTTTAAAATCAAGACTTGTATTTTATTATATCTTGATTTAGACTGCATGAACTTTCTGCATAGTTCGCTCAATCCAAACGAATTACATCATATAAAACTGGCCTGGTTAATAAAATGTTAATGGACCAAGATGAGAGAAATATGAAGGAGAAGCGTATGTTTATAGTAATGCGCAAAAAAACGGCCGGAATGATATTTGCCGGCATATTCTTTTTCGGCCTTACCCTTGGTGCCTATAATTTTGCTCTGCATCCCAATATGCACAACTGGGAAAAACAAAAGCTGTTAATCCGCCAGGTTAAAACAGATCAAAAAGCGGTAGCCCTGACCTTTGATGATGGTCCGGACCCGCTTAATACTCCCGCTCTACTGCAGGTACTGGAAAAGCATAATGCCAGAGCTACTTTTTTCGTACTCGGCAGCAGGGCAGAGAAACAGCCC
>CAZBKS010000051.1:0-9433 GCA_964492475.1 uncultured Syntrophomonas sp.
CGCAAGACGAGGAGTTGGTGTTTCTCATGCGGAGTCTTGGCAACGGAATATTTATGCATCCAAGCTAGGGCATTATACCTTTTGCAGTGGAATCATCTTTTTATAGTCTACAGAAGTACACAAACAAGGCTTGAATGGGAAAGATGTTCTACCTATTTATGACCAATGCGTCCAGAGCCGGGCAGGGGCGGTCCACCACATGCTTGCGGGGAGGAATGGCGATTGCTTCGCCGTCCAGCAAAATATCTCCTTTTTGATTGACACAAGTCGTACGCAGACGCACTCGGCCATGTTCAAGCTTCTGAATAACCTCGGTTTGGGCGCGCACTGTATCCCCGATATAACAAGGATAGAGAAAGTTTACGGTTTGTTTTTCGTATATAGTACCTGCCCCGGGCATTTGATTTCCCACTACATTGGATATCAAACCCACTAAAAGCATGCCATGTACTATACGGGTTTTAAAATGCCCAAATTCAGCTCGCATCTCATTTACATGCAGCCAGCTGAAATCACCGGTTATTCCAGCATACTGGTAAACGTCGGTCTCACTTATAGTCTTCTCGACATAGCCGGTATCGCCAACTTTTAATTCACTGTAGGTGTTTTCGAGCATATTAATTCAACTCCTTAATGCCGGTTTAAAGATATCTACCCGGCCTGGAATATTTCATAATCGCCTTGAATTTATTCATTGAAAGAAAAGAATACTGCATAAAGAGTAAATACAGTTACAGGTGTCTTGCATTTAGCATATGCTTGGCAGGATTATTATTATTTGAGATAAGCAGGGTATTACCCCAATTACTTTTCACGTCTTAACAGCCATCCAGCTATCTTGGGTGCAATGAGTTTTTGTGATTTGGCGCTGACATACATTCCAATATGACCAACCGGGAATGCAGACAATTCTTTGTCGGTACTGCTGACATAGTCATTTAATGGTATGGTTGAAGACGGTGGAACAATATGGTCATTCTCCCCATAAACGGTTAAAACCGGCATGGTTATCTTTTGCAAATCAACCTTTCGGCCCCCAATGTCCAGTGTGCCTTTGATCAGTCGGTTTTCCTGATATAAATCCTTGATAAATTTTCTAAAAGCTTCCCCGGCTTGATCAGGACTGTCCAGAATCCATTTTTCCATGCGGACAAAATTGGCAGCATTTTCGGGATTATCCAGATTATCAACAATGCCTACATATTTATTAATCATTAGCTGGAAAGGTTTTAACATATCAAAACCTCCGTTTAACAACTCGCCGGGAATAACCCCAAAAGCATCTACCATGTTATCAATATTCATTTCCTTGCCCCACTTGAATAACAGGCCGGATTCTTCTCCTGCTTCAAAGTCAACAGGCGCTACCATGGTAACAAGGTTCTTTACTTTATGAGGATTTAAAGCTGCATAAATAACAGATAGGGTTCCTCCCTGGCAGACTCCGATTATATTTACTTTATCGGCCCCTGAGCTTTTCAGCACTTCATCTACTGCATTCTCTATATAAACATCAATATAATCATCAAGGGTTATATATTTATCCTGAGCAGTGGGATATCCCCAGTCGATTATATAAAGATCCAGTCCCAGTTCCAGAAGATTCTTGATTACACTGCGGTCTTGCTGAATATCCATCATATACTGGCGATTTACCAACGCATATATTATAAGAGTAGGTATTTTGCAGATTTTTTGGGCTAAAGGCTGGTAGTGAAACAATTGCATCTTATCTTCTTGATAAATTAATTCCTTGGATGTAGTATCTGATTGAGGATCACCCAAATTCAGCAGCACATCCACACTGCGAATAAATTTCTTCTGGGCTTCGAACATTTCATTCAGATTTTTTTCTATATCCGATAAGATTACTGACATTATTTACTCCCCCTTTACAGTCTGCTTCCCAGTATTGCCTGGCTTTGAGCCAGCTTTTGATAGCTCTTCTTTTAAACTTTTCACTTCTTTCTTTAATGCCCTTACATCTCGCTTCAAGGTGTCCAGTGTTTTATAAACACTATCCATGTCAGTCTTGGAAGGGTAGGGTAGGAATTGCAGCTGTTTTTCCAACAAATCATCAAATTCCTTTTTGTAATTAACTCCGGCATCCAGCAGCTGGCTCAGCAGCTTGGAGAATTCGGTGGTGCCAAATAATTTTAGATAGGCGGCCTCATTTTGTTTCCACCAGTATTCATAGTATTCCTTAAAGGTTTTCGGGTTGGTGCCTGCTGCCACCATCTCCTGGTAATCTTTAATGTTTTTTTCCAGGGTTTCTTGATTCACCTTAACTATGGTGGCAACAAATTCGTTCATGACATTTATAAAATTTATCAAGGCTTGCATGCTGCGCATTTGTTTTTGCATCTGTTCTCTATTCATGGAGAATTCCGGAATATTAAATATTTTCCCATAAGAAGAAGCAAATTTTTCTCTCCACAGTCGGTTGAACTCAATATAAGCAGCCTGATCTCCATTCATGCTTTTCACCAGTAAACTTTGCATATTCTGTGATTCATCCAGCCACGGTTTAAAGAAATTGCCAGTGGCACTCGTGGACATATTGTATATCTCCAGGGCCTGGTTGAAGAATTTGTTCATGGGTTCGGGAAGTGATGAAATAAAGTAATTTGAAACAAATTTCATATATTCTTCGTTCCAGCGGGTAATTAATTTAAGTGCATCACTGTCTTTCCCGGTAATATTCAGGTTTAAATCTTCCCAGAATTTATAGAGATTTTGATATAGGCTGGCTCCATTTAGCATTCGGTCAACAATTTGTTGTTGGGGGAAAATATCATTCATATTCCGAATGCTCTGAGAATAAAGGTCACTTGAGACTTCAACCAATTTTTGCATAATGTCCTGAAAGGGCTTCATGCTTTCCTCGAAAATACTGGGGGCTTTTTCCTCCACTTTTTCGGTTGGATTTATGGTTTCCTGCCAGTAATCCAACATCTTCTTTTGGGAGTCAAGCCACGCGGTCATAAAATTTTGTTTACTTTGTTCTGTCATTTAAACTCCTCCTTACTACGCTGTCTTTCTAACTTATCATCGGCAAAGGGGCATTGTCCGAATATTGCCAGATAGCTAATCTATGTTTTATGCTTAATTTATAAGGTGCTTTATTACAACAACGCTTTAATATTACAAAAATGAAATACTCAAAACAATGGTCAAATAACAGAGAAGTGGGGCTTAATCCAAGTTAACCATGCTGTGTGTTGCTTATTTCTTGAAATTCCTGGGATATTTGTATGAAAGGGGCAGAACAGATGGTGCATAAGGCTGATCTTCGTGTTATTAAGAGCAAAATATCAATCAGGAACGCGTTTCTTCGTCTGATTGAAGAAAAAGGGTATCCTAATATCACCATTAAAGATATCGCAGAAAAAGCCATGATTAACCGAAAAACTTTTTATCGGCATTATGAAAGCATAGATGCTCTCTGCGATGAGGTGATTAAGGATACCTTTGCTTTGCTGGTAGCGAATTCGCAGTTTGAAAAGCCAGAATTTATTGATTTTTCAGGTATTGATCTGACCCGGGAAATCCAAATAATTATTCATAATATTGCCCTGAATGAAAGAATGATCAAAACTATATTTAACGGCAGATCAAGCTCCGAGTTGACGATAAGGCTGGAAAAGCTGGTATATAACGCTATTGAGCAAATAATTGAGATCAAGAATTTTCCCGAAATGACTCAAGCGCTTATAGTTGATTCACTAACTACGCTTTTCCTGGTAATGTTACGATGGTGGGTCAAACAAGATGCCTGTTCGGAAGAAGACGCCGCCAATATCTTTATAGAGCTTATTCACTAAAATTTACAGGTAGTTCTCGTACTCATAAGCAGAGTAATACATCCTGGAAGCTGAAGGAATAGCAAGAAGGCTGGACCGGCATAAGCCGTTCCAGCCTTTAAATTTGTTTCAAAGCAATCGTTTGGGGGTGGAAATATTTACTGAAGTATTAAGGGCGTTCTTTACATAGCCGCTCTCCTGACTCACATCAGTATCTGGATAGCGTACCCGGCCAGTTCGGATAATGGGCCGGGATAAACACCCAGGAGGATGGTGGCTAGGACACATACCCACAGAGCTACCGCACTGCCTGCCCCAATGGCGGCCGGGGATTCACTGCTGTTTTCCCCAATGTACATGGTTTTTGAGACTCCCAGGTAATAATATACCGACACCATGCTCATGATCAGGCCAATTAGGGCCAGCCACAGATAGCCTGACTGTATGGCACCGGCAAAGAGATAGAATTTGCCCGCAAACCCGGCCATGGGTGGAATTCCTGCCAGTGACAGCATACAGATGGTCATTATAGCCGCCAGCATGGGGGAACGTTTGCTTAAGCCGGCAAAGGCTTCAATATCAGTTCGGCCGGTATCTACTTCCACCGCCGTGGCAACTGCAAATGCTCCGGTGTTAGCAAAAACATAGATCATGGCATAAAACAGTACACCTTTTAGTCCAAAGGAGTTGGCGGCTGCTACTCCAACCAGGATATATCCGGCCTGGGCTATGCTGGAGTAGGCCAGGAGCCGCTTTACATCCTTCTGACGCAAGGCAATGAGGTTTCCGATGATAATAGTCAGGGCTGCCAATATAGCCAGGAGCATGCTCCAATTGAATGCAATATCTGCTCCGTTTATCGCCACCATAAATACTCTGACCAGAGCTGCAAAGCCGGCTGCCTTGGAGCCTACTGACAGATAGGTGGTAATCGGTATCGGTGACCCCTGATAGATGTCCGGTGTCCACATATGGAAAGGTACTACTGATATTTTGAAGGCAAACCCGGCAATTATCAGTACCACACCAGCCAATAAAGCCGGTTGCATGGTAAAGGCTGCTGCTATTTCCGTAAAAATGGTAGTGCTGGTCAAGGCATAAACCAGGCTAATCCCAAAAAGCAGAATAGCTGAGGATAAAGCACCTAAAATTAGATACTTCAGGCCTGCTTCAGCTGACAGTTTGTCATTCTGCAGATATGCAGTAAGGATATAGAAGCTGATAGTCATCAACTCCAGCCCCAAATACAGGGTTATGAATTCACCTGCCGAAGACATCAGCATCATACCCAGGGTAGCCAGAATCATCAGCCCATAGAATTCAGAACTCTTTTCTTCAAAGCGGGATATATATTTACCGGCCATGAGCATTACCAAAATACCGGCACTGAGGAACAGGAGTTTAAAATAGCTGCCGAACATGTCAATCTGGTAAACTCCATTAAAGAAACCGGCCTCCTGGGAAAACGCGCTTACTGCATAAATCAGTATGGCAATCATACCCAGCAGGGCAAATCGGTTTACCACCGTCTTGCCCCGGGCTGGAAGGGCCAAACCCAGCACCAGAACCAGCAAACCTAAGAGGGCTACCATAATTTCAGTCAATAACAATGAAAAATTCATTAGAATAACCCTCCTATCTTCATAAGTCCCATCTGTGCCACCAGGGGCTCAACTCCATTGCTAATCAAGTCCATAAGGGTAAAGGGCAGGCATCCGCCCAGTACAATGGCCAATCCCAGGACCACTAGCGGTACCATTTCCGGACCTTTCAAATCCTGCAGGTGGTCCCATTGCTCCTTGCGCGGCCCAAAGAGCATGGTGCCCAAGGCGCGCAGTATATAAAGGGCGGTTAATATTATTCCGGTTATGGCTATTATAGCGATCACTTTAAAAGTGCTGAAGGCGCCCACGAAGATGGTGAATTCTCCAATGAAATTAACCATTCCCGGTAATCCCAAGGAAGCCAATCCGGCGATCATAAAGCCGGTAGTTAGTTTGGGCATTTGGTGAGCCAGCCCGCCGAAATCATCAATATTGCGGGTATGGCTCTTTTCATAGAGGTTGCCGATCATAGCAAAGAATAGGGCAGCCATGACTCCGTGAGCAAACATCATAATAACCGCACCGTTTATGCTTACGATGTTTAAGGCCGCGATGCCTATAAGAACATATCCCATGTGGCTTACACTGGAGTAACCCACAATGTATTTCAAATCCTTCTGACTCAGACAGATGTAGGCCGCATAGACGATATTACCAATTGCCAGTACCGCTATAACCGGTGCTACAAATTTAGCGCCGATAGGCAGTATCGTCAGTGCAATGCGAATCAGCCCATAGCCGCCGATTTTTTTTAATACCCCGGCATGAATCATGCTTACCGCAGTTGGCGCTCCCGCATATCCATCGGGAGACCAGGCATGGAATGGAAACATGGACAGCAGTGTACCAAAGCCAAAAGCCATAAAAGCAAAGACCAGAATCTGAAATCCAGTGGAATAATCCAGAGTGGCCAGAAATGCCATATCCATACTGGGTACGCCGCTGATTGCTTTAGCCTTGATAAATAGTGCAATTAAACCTGCCAGCAGGAAGGCACTTCCTATCAGCAGATATATGGTTAATTTCATACCTGCGTATTCCTTGCTTACCCGCTTGGTGCTGCCGAACATTATTACCAGCAGATATATGGGGATAACCACTACTTCATAAAACAGGAAGAATATAAACAAATCTGTGGTTATAAATGTTCCCATGACTCCTGCGATTAATATCAGCAAGAGGGTGAAAAATTCCTTGGTCCGCTCTTCTATTCTCCAGGAAGCATATATTGAGCTAAAACCGATCAGGTTGGTTAAGAGCAGCATGGGAATGCTTATCCCGTCTACTCCCAGAGCATAATTAACTCCCAGATCTTTTATCCAGGGTATAGTTTCAACAAACTGCATGCCTCCGGCCGCTTTATCATAAACCAGAAATACTGCCAGGGATAAAACCATACTGATAAAGGTGGCAACGGCAGCAGTATACTTTATCGATTTATGCTTATCGGCGGGCAGGCACATGATAATTATTGCTCCCAGCAAAGGCACCAGCAAAGTTGTTGTTAATACTGGAAATCCACTCATTAATTACCCACCCCCTTAAACCATCACGGACACGGCAGCGATCGTTGCTACGACTACCAGAATCATTATTCCGGCCACCATATACAGCGCATAGCTCTGCACCTGTCCATCTTCAGTGTATTTTAAAGTATCTCCGCTCTTGCCGGTTAGAAAAGCGATGCCGTTTACCAATCCATTCACTACATGGATATCAAACCAGAACATCGCCCGGGCGGCTCCGAAAACGAAGATATCGCCCAGCCAGGCATAAAGTTCATCAATATAGTATTTATTTTTCAAAATATTATATATTGCACTGTATTTCTCCCGCAGAGCCTCATGACTGATAAACTTCTTCTGATAAATCGCCCATGCCAGAATTATCCCGGCCAGTGCTATTAGAGTAGACGAAATCATAATCGCTGTACTAGGCTCCGGTTGTATGCCAGCCGGATTGTTAATAAAATGCCCGAAAGCATGCCCCATAAGCGGTGAATTCACAAATCCTGCCAGTGCTGCGGCAATAGCCAGGATAATCAACGGAATGGTCATCACTCCTGAATTTTCATGGGCTTTCTGCTGGCCATAGGTGTTGCTGCCAAAGAAGGCGGTAAAAATCAAACGGAACATATAAAAGGCGGTGAGGAAAGCTACCAGCGCTCCCAGAACATATAAACCGGTATGTCCGCTGCTATAAGCCGCCAAAAGTATTTCATCCTTGCTCCAAAATCCCGACAAGGGAGGTATTCCGCACAGGGCCAGGGCTCCTATAACGAAGGTCCAGGTAGTGATGGGCATCTTCTTGTATAGATTCCCCATCTTCCAGATATCCTGTTCCTCATGCATAGCCACGATGACGCTTCCTGCTCCCAGGAACAAAAGACTTTTGAAGAAGGCATGGGTCATAAGGTGGAACATTCCGGCGGTCATCGCCCCCACCCCCATAGCCATCATCATGTACCCCAGCTGGCTCAAGGTAGAATATGCCAGTATTCTTTTTATGTCGTTCTGGGTCACTGCTATGCTTGCCGCGAATAATGCGGTAATACCGCCTATGGCAGCTATAAATGTCATAGCCTGCGGCACACTGCTGAATATGAAGAACGCTCTGGCAACCAGGTAAACACCAGCCGCCACCATAGTCGCGGCATGGATCAGAGCACTGACCGGGGTGGGCCCTTCCATGGCGTCCGGCAGCCATACATGCAGCGGAAACTGGGCTGATTTGCCCATGGGGCCAAAAAACAGCAGTATAGCCACCGGAATCAACACTGCCATGTTGGTGTATCCGGGCACTTGTTCGGCCAAGCCGGAAAAACTGAGAGTTCCAAAAATAATCTGCAGGAATAAAATTCCCAGGAGAAAGCCGAAATCTCCTACCCGATTGGTAACAAAGGCTTTAATGGCAGCGTTTTTGGCTGAATCTTTGCCAAACCAGAACCCAATCAGGAAGTAGGAGCATATCCCCACCAGTTCCCAGAAAACGAACATCTGCCCGAAATTATTGGCTACCACCAGCCCCAGCATGGAAGCAGCAAACAAACTCTGATAAGAAAAATAGCTGGCTATCCCTGCATCACCTTTCATATATCCCAGCGAATATATCTGCACCAGCGATGCGATAGATGTTACTACGATCAACATGACTGCAGTTAATGGGTCGAGCAAGAGGCCCATATCAATATTCAACCCCGGCATACTGAGCCAGCGCGTGGAATATTCAAATATAGCGCCCCCCTCTTCGGCAAAAACGGCGGCCGCAACCGGTATGGATAGTATAAATGAAGCCGCTATGGCAAATATCGATAATCCTGCCGATATTTTTGGCCAGCGATGCAAAAATAACCCTATTAACGCAAAAGCCAGAAAAGGCAGGGCTGGTATTAACCAGGCATTGGGTAAAATAAATTCATACATATGCATCACCTCACCACTTCAACAGGTTGAAATCATTTAGATCAACCGATTTCCGCTGCCGGTACATAGAAATAACCAGAGCCAGGCCCACAGCTATTTCCGCAGCAGCTACAACAATAATGAATACGGAAAATAATTGTCCGACAGCCGCAGCTTCTGGCATAAACTTGTTGGCCGCGACAAAATTTATGTTTACCGCATTCAGCATCAGTTCTACCGACATCAGAACCGCAATGGCATTACTGCGGGTCAGCACTCCATAAACACCGATACTGAATATAACCGCACTGAGTAATATATAATGGGGTAAACCTATCATTTGTTTTCAACCCCCTTCGCAAGCATGATAGCTCCAATGACTGCCACCAGCAGCAGTATGGCGGCGGCTTCAAAGGCAATAACATAATCTCCCAGCATCAGCTCCGCCAGCATTCCCACCGAATTATCCACTCCCTGCAAAGCAGTTTTGGGCCAGTCGGTAAATCCTACCGCCGCTATTACAGAGGTCAGCATCATTGCGGTTATAGTCCCTCCGGCAAACCATGCCCTGGTACGGGGAGTCGGCAGGTTGGTCCTTCTAGCTTCTTTGTTCATTAACAGCATT
>CAZBKS010000052.1:0-9282 GCA_964492475.1 uncultured Syntrophomonas sp.
ATATCAGGCCGAACCATGGTGCCACTCATATTTGGGGCAGAAAACCTTGGTTGTCAGGTCAACTGGGATCCCGCCACCAAGGAGTTAAAAATCATCTGCACCCAATACATTGGGTATAGGGTTCGAAATTATTTGATTAGCTGCGGCAGGCCCAGCTTCTGGCAGGCATGGTCCAGAGTCTGCTGGTCTTCCAGTACGGGAGAAAATAGCTCCCCGGCTTTTTTTAAGCGGGGGAGCATGGTTTTTATGGTGAAATCAGCCGGGGATGCCAAGGCCACCTCTTCCCATTTAAGGGGAGCCGAAACCAGAGCTCCTTTGCGGGGGCGCACACTGTAGGCAGAACACAGGGTTTGCCCTTTCACATTCTGCAGGTAGTCGATATAGATTCTGGGACCTCTTTTACTGACTGTTCTCTCTATGGTGCTTATATCCGGCCTGATCTCGGCAGCCAGAGCAGCTACCGCCCGGGCGAACTCCCGCACCTGACTGTAAGTATAGATGTTCTTCAGCGGCAGGTAGATGTGCAGACCTTCCGAGCCTGAGGTTTTGGGGTAAGACCTTAAGTTTAATTCATGGAATATATTTTTAACCAGCAGAGCAATGTCTATAATCTCCTGAAAAGAATTAGCTGGAGATGGGTCCAAATCGATGACTGCGAAGTCAGGATTATCAAGAGTGCCGATGCTGGATAACCAGGGATGCATCTCGATACAGGCCTGGTTGGCCAACCAGGCCAATACAGAAGCTTCTTTAATAAGGATATATTCAATACTGCGCCCTGAATCTTTTGAATAGTTGGAGAAGGTTTCGATCCAGGAGGGAAGATAGGCCGGGGCGTTCTTCTGATAGAAATGCTTTCCCTGTATGCCGTCAGGATAGCGGGTAAAGACTACTGGCCGGTTGTAAAGGTGTTTTATTATATACGGAGAAATTTCCATATAATACTTGATAAGATCACCTTTAGTATATTTTTCTTCCGGCCAGAATATTTTATCCAGCTTGGAAATTGAAAAACTGTGTTTATTGATGGTTATATCCATTTTTTGCATCCTGTCTGGCATCTCCCTGGTCTGAATTTTCCAATAACAGCTGTTCATAAACTACATTGTTGGGGTTCGATAGCAAGGAATTCTTTAATAACCGGGGATCTGAGCTGCATATGCTCGGTCCACTCGGCAAATTCCACCCGCACGGCTAACAAAGGCCTGGTAAATGTAGCTGCAGGTATCTTGATAGATGAGAAACGGTTAAACATAGGCTCGGGTACAGCCAGGGAGGGCAGCCGGACAGATAAGGCCTGCCTATCCGGTTCACTCAGGCCGCTGCCGGCTCGGCCCACATAGATCAACTGCTCCTCCTGGAAAAGACCCAGCAATAAAGAATTTACCTGATTGCTGCGCATAGTATAACCACCTATGACACAGTTCAAACTGCGCCGATATTTGATTTTCAGCCAATCCCGATGCTGTTTGCCCGGGATGTACGAGCTGGACTTTCTTTTGGCTACGATCCCTTCCAGCTCATTGGCTTTTACTGCTTCAAAGAGGCTTTTTCCCTCACTAAAATTTTCCACCAGGTGCAGCAGAGGCGAAGTGAGATCAAGGGTTTGCGCCAGCAGGTCGTGTCTTTCCAAGAATGGAAGCGTGGTGAGATTTAGTTTATCCAGGAATACCATATCGAACAGCATATAGGTAATGGGCAAATGCTGGCTCCAATATGAAATAGTCTTGCTGGCAGAGCACTGATCCCGGCGCATCACAGAAGGAAAACTGGGTCGGCCATCCTTCAATACTATTATTTCTCCATCTAGAATGGCGTTGTGACCGGATAAAAGCTGCGGGAGCTGTTGCAGTTCAGGATATTGGATAGTCCTGGGATTCAGACGTTTGTTGATTAATCGCACCTGATTACCCTCGATGTAGGACAGCATCCGCACTCCATCCCATTTGACCTGGTAGAGATATTCACTGCTCTCTGGAATATCACTATGTGAAACTGGTTCCATTGGCTTTATTATGCTGTACATTTATTTCTATATTAAGTACCGGTTTTTTTGCGCCGGCCCGGCTTCTTATCCCCGCTGGTTTTCCGTTTGCTTTCTGAGAGCTCTACACTGGCTTTCAAAGCTTCCATCAGGTCTACGACATTTCCCTTTACATCCGATACCGGAGATGAAACAATCTCCTTGCCGGCTACTTTTGCTTCAATCATTTCCCACAGGGCCTGGCGGTACTGGTCCTGGTATTTGGAAGGATCAAAATCGGTGGAGAGATTTTGGATCAGGTTCACTGCCATCTTGATCTCATTATCATGCAGCTTAACCGAATCAATTCCCGGATTAAGGGAGGCTGGGGAACGGATTTCATCAGGATAGAAAATGGTTTCCATAACCAGCACCTTTTCTTTTATCCGCAGTGCGGCTAGGGTTTGCTTGGTACGGATCAATACCTTGGCTACCGCAACTTTGCCGGTTTGCTCCATAGCCTGTATCAATAAAGTGTAGGCTTTTTCGCCCCCCTGGGAAGCTTCCAGATAATAAGTCTTGTCAAAGTAAATGGGGTCCAGCTGAGTCAAATCGACGAAATCCAGTATGTCTATGGTTTTAGTATTTTCCAGGGGTATTCGTTCCATGTCCTCATCGTTTATTATTACATACTGGTCTTTCTGGTACTCATACCCCCTGACTATTTCCTCGCTGGATAGTTCGCGATCACAGTTGGGGCAATATTTTCGGTATTTAACTGGCGACATGCATTCTTTGTGCAGGTAATTGAATTTCAGATCCTTGCGCTCAGTAGCTACATACATTTTTACCGGAATGTTGACCAGACCAAAACTGACCGCACCCTTCCATAAAGTCCTCACAGCTATCTTCCTTCCGCTTATTTTGTATTTAGCTTTTATTATTGAGGCTGCTTTTATGCCTGTAGTTTTTCCAAGCAATAATTTATTTGACAAATGATATTGGCAGAGGAAAGGCTCCTGCATATTTATGCAACCAAACAGGGGTTGTTGCAGCTGTAAAAATAATTACAATAATGTAATTGATTAACAGCTGGCGGCTGTCTGTTAAAAAATTCTACAAAATCCAATGGTAAACAGATTGGCTAATTTTCAATAAATAGTCCATATAGACTATAAGGGCAGGGGTATATTTACTTATTCATTAAGGTCATTCGCCTAGTTGTTAGCCCCATGGAAAACAATTACAATTATTAAGAAAATGTCGAAAATTATAGAAAAATAGATAATGGTATATATACACAGCAGTTATGTATTTATACCAAGGCTGTAGTTGTATTGGAAAGGATGGTGGGAATAATTGCTTTCAGTACGCTTATGGTTATAAACGAACTTGTAGTAAGGTGAGAAGGGATTAAAAGTGTTACTAATGTTAGAGAATACCAAGATGCAATAATGAATGTGGAAGGGAGCACCTGCTGATGAAAAAACTATTCGTAAAAATAATGATATTCTCCTTGGTACTGGCATTAATACCCATGAGCATGATCGGGTGGGCCAGTGTTAATCGTTTTTCTGATACCCTGAACACTGAACAGGTAGATACCATGGCCAGTCTGGCGCAGCAACGGGTGACAGTTTTAAGTGAGAAGATCGATGGTCTAAGCCTGGAAATGGAAAAGGCAGCTGAAAATAAATCAATAATAGAGTATATGCAGGCATCTAAAGTGGGTGGAGAACCTGCACAGCTACAGGCGAATTATGCTGACATTAACCGTTCTTTTAAACAGGATATCGAGGAAAGAGGGGGCCTTATTGTTGATTTGATTCTGCTTGGAGCTGATGGAGCAGTATATTATAATTCCAATGGCAACATACCACCCAGCTTCAATGAGGTAAATTACTATAACGATATGATGGATTCAGGCCAGCAGGTATTTAGTACGGTTTTTGCATGGGAAGAAACGGGCCAGGCAGTTACGGTTCTTGCTACTCCGGTCAAAAACAGTTCCGGGAATATTCTGGGCGGCTTGCTGACGGTAGTAGATTATGGATTGCTCACCGCTTCCACTATAAGCCATGATCCTCTGCATGAGGAACTTATTTTTGGTATTATCTCCAATGATGGCCTGGTTATTTCTCATGACAATAAAGATTATATACTGACTTATGATTATAAAACACAAACGAATGGGCTGGAAAAAATATTTGAAAAAATGCAGCAGAATAAAGCAGACTCTGCTTTTTATTCTCTGGACGGGGTAGGCAAATTGATGGCCTTTCATCCCTACACTTTTAATGAAAGTCTGGGTCAAAACTGGTATATATGGTGTGCCACGACGGTGGATCTGTATATGGCTCCAGTAAAATCGGCTACCAATTATGTATATTTAATAGGTCTCATAGCAGTATTGATTGCTGCCGCAGTAGCCTTTTTCTTTGGAAACCAGATTGCCAAACCAATCAAGAATCTAACCGGGGCCGCAATGGAAATTGCTCAGGGCAATCTGGCCGTTGAAATACAAAGCTCTTCCAGCGCGGACGAGGTAGGACAACTGAACTCCCATTTTCTTGATATGGTAAAAAGCCTGAGGCATGTCATCAGTAATGTCCTTACTGAAGGTCAAAAGTTAAAGGACGTGGTCATAAACGCAGGGGGGAGTTTTGAAGAACTACAGGGGTCGGTACAGGAAATATCCATGCGGGTTGAGCAAATATCGGCCGGTATGGAGGAATCTGCAGCCTCCACCCAGCAGGTGAGTTCATCCTCACAGGAGATTAGTTCGGCTATTGAAATGACGGCAGAAAAAGCAGAAGATGGCGCCAGGCATGCTCGTGAGATGCTGGAGAGAGCGATAAAGTTGAAGGCTACAGCCCAGAAATCTCAGGCTAACACTGCTGCAGTTCTTCAGCAGACTCGGGGCAAGTTGGAGAATGCGGTGGAGGAATCAAGAGTTGTTGATAAAATTAACAAACTGACTGGCGAAATACTTGATATTTCTTCCCAAACCAATTTATTGGCTTTAAACGCTGCTATAGAGGCTGCCCGGGCAGGGGATGCCGGGCGTGGTTTTGCGGTGGTTGCGGAAGAGGTTAGAAAACTTGCGGAGCAATCATCAGATACTGCCAGTAACATTCAAGGAATAACCACTCAAGTTTACCAATCCGTTCAGAACCTGGTGGAAAGCTCCAATGAACTAATAGGATTTATCGATAAGAATGTATCAAGTGATTACCGGCTTTTGGTTGAAACTGGGGAGCAGTATAACACCGACGCAGAAACTCTGGCCAAGCTTATGGACGATTTCAGTCACACTTCCGGCCAACTGATGAATACCGTTTCCCAAGTAGTCATAGCAGTTGATGAGATTGCTCAAGCAGTTGGCAGCAGTGCCTCGGAAGCAGGAATCATCAATACCAACGTAGTTAGAATTGTAGAGCAAGCCGCGCATATGGCACAGCTGATAGATGATAATGGCCAAAGCGCTAACAACCTAATTGAAGTAGTGAACCAGTTTAAGCTGTAGCTGTCATTTTATCGACTTTGTCGATAAAATGACGGTCTGATAACAGATTACCCCATCCAGGGTGAATGTTGTTGGCAGGTTTTCCATATAGCCATTATGATCTTCGTAAAAGACCAAAAGCAGGAGAGGATAGAGATTCCTCTCCTGCTTTAGCAGTTCGTCTGCCATTATCCTGGCGGACCTGATTGTACGGTTTATCCAATTAAGCCAGGTATTAATCAGAAACTGTAATACCTGGCTTAAAATTTTAAGAAGAAGAAACCGAGCGAATACCCCGGGCACACCAAGCGTTCCTGTGTGGTCAGGATATGCTGGCCTGGTATTTCTGCTTTAATGCCTGATTAACCGCATGGGGCACCAGACTTTCAACATTCCCGCCTACCATGGCAGCTTCTTTAACACTGCTGGAACTGATAAATATATAGTTTTTGTCTGATGTTATGAATATTGTGTCAATTTCCGGTATTAGTTCCCGATTTATCATGGCCATATGCATCTCATATTCAAAATCCGTTACCGTTCTAAGACCCCGTATGATTGCACAAGCCTGTTTCTCTATCAGATAATTAGCCAGCAAACCGCTGAAACAACTGATTTCAACATTAGGTATATGAGCGGAACTCTGCCTTATCATCTCTACTCTTTCATCCAATGTGAACATGGCCTCTTTTGTTACGTTGTGAACTACTGCAATAATAATCCGGTCGAATATTTTACTGCTTCTTTCCAGTACATCTATGTGGCCTTTAGTAATTGGATCGAAGCTCCCCGGGTAAACTGCCACACGCAATTTTATACCCCCCTTTAATCCCACAATCACAAATAGGAATTTCTACCTTATGATTATATTTCCCTGCCTGATGCAATTATTTTCTTTTTATTAAGTCATAAAAAATCTATATTTTCGATCAATAATAACAATTTATAACAAACTAACCATAATAATGTTATTTGAGCCATGGACAAATAGGTCGGTTTATGCAAAAAAAAAGCCCCGGTCAGGGGCTATATTTTAGATATTAGTTTAAAATAGTTACCGAAACTGTCTTTACACCCCAGTTTAGTGCTTGCTGGTGAGTGCTGAAGCATAAGTCCAGTCTGTTTCCCTTGATGGCGCCTCCCTGATCAGCAGCTATACCTTCTCCATAGCCTGAAACATAGAGCCTGGTTCCCATAGGAATGACATTGGGATCTGTCGCTATAATTCCATATCCAAGGGGATAACCAAGATAAGAAGGCTGACCAGCGTAAGGATAATTGCACTTGGCACATGGACAGTAACCGGTGGCTACCATGGTAATAGTCCGACTGCTTCCTGATCTGGACACCGTAGTGCTGCCGACCGATGAATTCTCCAGCCCCAAATATTTAAGGGTTACCGGCCCAGCTACACCGTCAACTGAAATGCCTACATCTTTTTGAAAACTTAAAACTGCGTTATAGGTCTTGGAACCGAATATGCCGTCTGCACTACCGCACCAGTAACCGTTGTTATTAAGTGCCTGCTGCAGCTGAGTTACACTGCTGCCGCTGTCTCCCCACGATAGTACATTATCTGCCGCCATTGCGCTACCTGTCATTAAACCTGCAAAAATAAAAACTAAAGATGTTAAACATAGAGATAATAATAATTTCTTATTGAACATAATCTTATCATTCCTTTCTAAACTGTTGGGTCGTTAAATATTATTTAACTTGCTTTCTAACGGCTTATCAGTTTAGTCAGGCAGCAACGACTGGCCTTATTTTATAAGCATTCAGGAAATACTGCAAACAGTTATAACCGGCTCTGGAATAGATGTGCATTTTTGAGAAGGTTTGTCCTGCTGTCACTTAAGATATTCTTAATGATCATCTGCTTATCACCCTGGTGGGAAAATATCACAGAATACTGGGAACATATTGTGTGTTTAGCATTATTAGTGTGGCTATTATTGCCATGGTAAATGCCGGAAGTCGGTAGGGCGTGAGATAAGTGCAGCCAGGCAGGGGGGATAAACATACCCCCTGCCCGTAAAGATCATGGTTCTATCAGCTGCAGGCCTTTTTTATAACGTCCGGAAAGTTCCCGGTACAGGGCCGGGGCCTTTTCGCTGTAATATAATAATTTTGCGTCCAGGGGCTTCTTGGGCAGGGCTGGGTTGCCTGCGGCCAGGGTTCTTTCGGGTATGTGCTGCCCCGGCAGCAGGACGCTGCCCGCAGCCAGAAAACCGTAGGCGCTAATCTCGCAGCCGGTAGATATAATTGATCCCATACCAATTATCACATTATTCTTTATTAAACAGGGACCATGAACTATGGCTCCATGCCCAACAATAATATCGTTTTCCATTATTACAATGCTGTTGGGTTCGGAATGAATTATGCAGTTGTCTTCAACCGCACAACCTGGACCCAGACATACTTTGCCATAGTCAGCTCTGATAACCGCTCCGGGACCAATAAAACATTGATCTCCGATTAAAACATTACCTATTACTGAAGCGGTGGGGTGGATATAGGCGGAATCGCTTATTTCGGGACGATTACCTTCAAATTCGTATACTGCCATGATCATTCCTCCAGGTTCTTTTAGTAAATGGTGGTTATAATACCGCCTGATTAAAAGGTACTATATTTTAACTTGAATTAAAACTATAGAATAGATTTTTGAATATTAAGTTGACTCCACTGCAAAAACCCTGTTTGGATGCATAAATATGCAGGGAGTCGTGGCGACGGAATATTCATGCATCCAAGCCAGCGCATTATACCTTTTTGCAGTGGAATCAAAGTTATAATGACCTTAAATTAATCTTTTACTTAAAAATTTTAAAACTGCGGCATTTGTGGTTATAATTACTAATGTAGTATTTTAAATAAGGGAATGTTAACGTGATTAAAAAAGATTATTTAATAAAAGCGGTTGACAACGACAAACAGGTGCGTATCATCCTGGCCAGTACGACTGGACTGGTAGAAGAAGCACACAGAAGGCACCATACCTCGGCAACTGCCTCCGCTGCTCTAGGCCGGGTTTTGACTGCTGCGCTGATGATGGGAAGCGACTTGAAGGGTGAAGAAGATGCGCTTACCCTGAGGGTCAATGGAGATGGGCCGGCCGGGTCTATCGTTGCTACGGTGGACGCAGCAGGTAATGGAAGGGCATTGATATCATCACCTCAAGCAGATCTGCCGTCTCAGGCCCCAGGAAAACTGAATGTGGGCGGCTTGGTAGGCAGAAATGGATACCTGGAGATCATTACTGATCTGGGGTTAAAGCAGCCTTTTACAGGCCGGGTAAATCTTATTAGTGGTGAGATAGCAGAAGATTTGGCCCAGTACTATATTCAGTCTGAACAAATACCTTCCCTGGTTTCACTGGGAGTCTTGGTTGATAGGGATTTGCGCATCAAATCCGCCGGCGGCTTAATTATACAGGCTATGCCTGGAGCTCGGGATGATATCCTGGAAACGCTGGAAAATAATGTAGCGAGGATGGGGCCAATAAGCGAAGCAGTAGATAATAGTGAATCCCTGGAAGAATTGTTGGCCGTAGTGATGGATGGCATACCCTATCACCAGATTGAAGAACGGTCACTGGCCTTCAAGTGTAAATGCAGCAGTGAAAGGCTGGCAGTAATACTGTCAGGTTTATCAGATGAAGAGCTGGCAGATATTTATGAAACGGATGGCAGGCTGGAAATTACCTGCAACTTCTGCAACGAGTCGTACAGTTTTACCCGGGAACAAATAGAGGCCATAAAATACAAAAAACCCAAGATATAATATATCCCGGGCTCTGTCTATTATA
>CAZBKS010000053.1:0-9217 GCA_964492475.1 uncultured Syntrophomonas sp.
CCTTCTAAAGACTTTAACTAGCTTTTGAAAAATTATAGAATTCAGGGGGTATATATGAAACGAGCAGCAGTAATTTTGATAACAACTATTATTTTGACCATGACAGTCGGATGTCAAAACACAGCTAACAAGCCACTGACTCAAGATAAGAATCAAACCAATAATACCCAGTTATCAGTTAATAACAGTCAAGCTACGGTAGATGAATTTGAGAATTTGGCTGAACAGGTTCCAGGGGTCCAGCGAGCTTATGTAGCTATTTCAACCGCCAATACGAGCGCTACAGATAATGAAGCAGCAACTATTGACAACCCGAGCGGCAATATCGACGCTACCCCTTACGGAAGTGGAGTGGCAGAGTCCAAACCTCAGGGAGTAGCAACGGATACCAGTGATTCCAGCAGCAATAATATAGTAGTCATGGTGGGAATAAAGCTGGATAATTCAAAAGATGCCGATAATATGACTGACATTGAAAAACGGGTAGAGAGCAAAATCAAAAATGCAGATACCCGGGTAACACGGGTATTGGTAACAGCAGATGCAGGGATGATTGAGCAGATTAATAATATAAACACCTCAATAAAGAATGGTACTCCGGTGGAAAGTATACAGAAAAGTATCAATAGCCTGACCCGCAGTCTAACGGTTAATCAATAGCGGCAAAGGATAATTAGGGATGATTGCCTGGACAAAAAATAATCTAGCTGTCCAAACACATCCCTTTTTTTCCAATTTTCTAGTATAATTGAATTCGGATTATAGCAGGCTGTGAGGAATATTATTTGGATATATCATCTAAAACGGGAATTAAAGAAATAATTGGCAAGTATAATATTTATCCTCACAAAAAGTGGGGTCAAAATTTTTTGCTGGATAAAAATATTTTGAATAAAATTGCTAATTTAAGCTCCTTAACCCGGACCGACTATGTAATTGAAATAGGTCCAGGGCTGGGGGCATTGACCAGGCAAATTGCCAGTCGAAGCAAGGGCGTTTTAGCCTTGGAAATTGATCCATCATTGCAAGAAGTGCTAAAGGAGACACTGGCAGACAGTAATAATACTCGGGTAAAATTTGCGGATGTATTAAAAGTAAATATTGAACAAGAATTAAAGGATGTCTTTAACCTCAGCATAACAGATACATATAAAGTGTGTGCCAATATTCCCTACAACATAACCACTCCCATCATTTTCAACTTGCTTGAAAACTGTCCAAATATGGAGTATGCAGTGTTGATGATCCAGAAGGAAGTAGCACAAAGGATTAAAGCACTGCCAGGCAATAAAGAATACGGACTATTAACGATAATGATGCAATATTATGCTGATGTTGAATATCTAATGGATGTGTCCAGAAATTGCTTTTACCCTCGTCCCGAAGTGGATTCAGCAGTAATAAAGTTAATTCCCCATCGGCCCCTCAAATTTAAACTGAAAAACGAGGCAGGTTTTAAATCTCTGGTAAGGAAAGCTTTTCAGATGAGAAGAAAAACTATGCTAAACGTATGTTCGGCTGAATTAGGAATGGAAAAGGAAAAGATTAAAAGGTATCTTGATATTTTAAAAATAGACGGCAATAAAAGGCCGGAAAACTTGACTATTGAAAATTTCATAAGTATTTCTGAAAATTGGCCGGCCCCTCAGGAGGATAGTTATAGCTAAGGGGGAAAGCAAATTATATTTATTGGTTGACAAGGAGGAGCTTTTTTAATATACTATTATGTTTAATCTTGACAAAGCAGAGCTTTTGTTATAAAATTAACAGGATAAAAGAAAGAGGTGGTACAATGAGTTCTCCAAGGGCCATATCAGATATAAAGAAAGATTTAGAATTATTTGTGGGCAGTAAAATAAGATTAAAAGCAAATCGGGGAAGAAACAGAATTATAGAAAAAGAGGGGGTACTCGAATCGATATACCCCAATATTTTTGTTATCAAAATAGATGAGAGAAAAGTAGAGAGACGCGTGTCGTATAGTTATGCTGATGTTTTGACAGAAACCGTTGAATTATTTGTCTATGATAATCAAAATTCGGAAATACGCATACCTTCTGCCAGCATGTAAAACGTGTAATATAAGAACTTTCCAGACCGCATGATCTTGATCATGCGGTTTTACTTTTATGCTCAGGTGGATCAATAAGTTAAGGAACATCCACATTATATTATGAATATGGTATTCTAGCAGGAACCCAGCCTACAAAGGAGCTCTTGACTTATGAAAATACTATTTGTCAACGTGGCGCCAATTATTATTTATGGTCTGGGGCAGGCGTTTTCTGACCTGGGTCACCAGGTAAAATACATTAATATAGATCTTGATGAATCACTGGTGAATGCCATTGATGAATTCCATCCGGACTTTGTTTTTAATGACGGGGGCATCGACCGGATGCAAAAGCTATTTCCGCTACTGAATGACAGGCAGGTTCCCCATGTATACTGGGCTATTGAAGATCCCACCTTCTACCCGCTGTCCGTTCCTTATGCCCTGCGGTCTTCCCTAACTTTAACCCCATGCAAAGAATCGATTGAAGAATATGCCAGGCTGGGCATACAAGCACAGCTACTGATGTTTGCCTGTCACCCCAAATACCACTATCAGGCTGCCCCTGACCCCAGATATCGACATGAACTGGTTTTCGTAGGTAATAATTATGATTACCATATAGCCAGGAAAGAGGGGATAAATACCATACTGAAGCCCGCTTTGGGTAATTATGATACTAAAATATACGGTAACGAATGGTGGTTGGATAAAAGCAGAGATTTTCATATTTCACCTCAATATTATGGAGGCTATTTGCCCAATGAGTATATTCCAGTTGTATGTGCATCTTCCCAAATTGTACTGGGGCTTCATTCCATAACTGATTCCGAGACCATGATGAGCATGAGGTCTTTTGAAATCATGGGCAGTGCCGGATTCTATTTAACCCAGTGGACCAGAGCCATAGAAAGTATGTTTGAAAACCATTACCATCTGGTATGGTCCAGAAGTGAAGAAGAAACACTGGACTTGATCAAATTTTATTTGGCCCATCCTGACCTTAGAAGAAGAATAGCTGAACAGGGGCAAAAAGAAGTATATGCCCATCATACATACCATATACGAATAAAATCCATAGAAAGTATTTTGGAGCAGGTAAGTTATCTAAAAGCTGCCCGGGCTCATATCAGCTTTGCAAGCAATGCTAATAAGATTCAGGCTAGATGTAAAAAAGCATGGGCAGTAAAGTTCTGACAATATTTGGGCGCAGCACCAAAAACAGCCATTTTATGGCACGCGTCTATGGGCAAATGCATAGCATATAAATAAGTGATATACAGCTCTGCTTTCCCAGGCTAAAGGACCGCCCCCATCGGCTGTTCTTATGGCTTAAAACATGGTAAAACCACAAGTATATAAAAAAGTCAGGGGGAAACAATTTGTCCAATATTAACTGTATTCTATATCCGCCTACCCTTGAGTACGATTATCTGGTTCAAAGGCCGCAGCATCTCATGAGGAGCTTCTCAGAACTGGGCATACCGGTGTTATTCCTGAACAACAGCAGCGCTTATTCAGGAGAAAAACGCGGCATCAGAAAACTCAATGATTTATTTTATTTAGTCAATAATGTTGATCCTGCTCCGTTTTTGGGCAGCAGCAAACCAGTAGTATATTATACTGCCACTGCGCATGTTGATATGGTTAATAATTATAATCCCGAATTAGTAATATTTGATAGTGTGGATGAGCCCAGTGAAGAGTTTGAATCATGGAGGCCTAATTATCACAGGGCGGTCAGCAGTGCGGATATAGTGTTGGCTGCATCGGATAAATTATTCAGGATGGCTTCTGCTATTAATCCGCGAGTTTATTTAGTTCCTAATGCCTGTGATTATGAATATTTTTCCGGGAACAGCAGCCTGGGCTGTCCAGAAGCGGATATGGATATCTTAAGTATTAATAAACCTATCATCGGCTATATTGGAGTTGTAGCAAGTTGGTGTGATTTGGACTTAATTGCAGAAATTGCGGATAGGTTCCCTCACTGCAATCTGACCATTATAGGGCCATTATATAATATTTCGCAAGTTCCGCAGCGCCCTAATATTCACTGGTTGGGCTTTAAGCCCTATGAAAAGCTGGCTGCTTATGCCCGATTATTTGACGTAGGAATAATCCCTTTCAAAAAAACCAGTATGACAGAATCAGTAAATCCCATTAAAATGTGGGAATATATGGCGACAGGTATGCCGGTGGTGGCTACCGCCCTTCCCGAAGCGAAAAAGCATGGAGATCTGGTTTTATATTCCGAAAACCATGAACAGTTTATGAATAATCTAAATAACGCTTTGTATGGGGATTCCTATGAGAGGAAATTGCAGAGACAAGATGTGGCGAAGCAGAATTCATGGCTGGAGCGAGCAAAAAAGATAGTTGAGATAATTGAGAAAGAAATGCAGGCCAGAGATATAAATCCATCCTATCAACCAGTATCTATTACCGAAGAAGTATTACAGAGTACCCAATGGGAAAATCTATGCTCCTATATTGAAGACTTTGCTTTATCGCCCTTCCGCAGCCGGGTTACGGTAGCCAATAAGGCCTGTATTCGGAGCAATGGCACCAGAGCCTATAATAATACTAATACCAACCAGATTACGACCTTTATGACGGTGCCCGTCAGCAGACGAGATTTCAGAACCGCAATGCCGCCCAATATTGTCGTGAAAAGAGCCGTGAAGTTTTGAGCTGGGAGCGATAGGATATGTGGAAAGTAATGATAGGATGCCCGGTTCGCAACCGGGCCTGGATATTACCCGAGTATTTGCAGTGTTTGGAGGGAATCAATTATCCTAGGGATAGAATGCAGTATTGTTTTATCATAAATGACTGTATGGATGAAACCGAAGCAATTCTAGAAAATTTTGCCCAAAGTCACCCGGAGGCGGTCAGGCTGGTTATTCAGAATTCCTACCAGCAAGGCTATAGAAGAGGTGAGTACAGTTTCCGGCGGCTGGCCCAGCTTCGTAATCTCCTGTTGGATGAATTTCTGCATTCCGATTGTGACTACTTATTTTCCGTTGACAGTGATGTGCTGGTATCTCCCCATATTTTGACAGATCTTATCAATGACAACTGTGATATTGTTTCTTGTCTGGTATGTAATGGACACGAAGTTGGAGATGTGTCTTTATATAATGTGTTGTATAGAAACCAGCAAGGGCATTATCTGCATATGAAGAACATTCCGAGAACGGGAATATTCAGAGTTGATTGCACTGGAGCTGCTTATTTAATTAAACGTAAGGTTATCAGCCAGCACGGTATTAAATATTCAGATATTTACGGTGCAGAAGACATTGGCTTTTGTGAGCATGCATCCCGTAAGGGCCTGGAAATCTATTGTGACGGACGGATGGAATGCTCTCATATTATGAGGAGAGTATAGCTTATATTATGCCTTCACGCCCCTTGCGAGGGGCTTGTTTTCTTTCCAAGCTTTTTTGCTGGTGATGATCCCCCGGGATCTTCATTTGCAGGCGTATTAAACGGCCATTTAAAGGCCGGGGATGAAATCAACAATTTTTGTAGGAACAAAAACTACACAGTAATCACATTATGCTCCCTCCTTTCATAATATATCCTAGGAATTTGAACTCACAAATTTCTAAATAAAAATAAATATTAGATAAAAGGAGGGGAGAGCAACATGGCTGAACTTAAGTGTGAATTTCCAGAAGGTTGTATGTTGGATTTATGGGCCAAAGTAATAAAGGCCAAATATGTTGAAAAACAGGTTAGAGTGCTCGATACCATGTTTTGCGTACCAGATGAACAGGTTGGTGGAAAAATATCTAGTGTAGACGACATTAAGGTGAAGGTAATTCAAAAGTATGAGGAATTACGTTTAAACAAAGTCAAAGTGTTTATTGAGTTTGAAATCATACTGCTGGTAATAGTAAATAATGAGTATCAGCTGATAACGGTCACTGACAAGTACGATCAAGCAATCGAACTGGATGAATTTGATCCACCTTTAACAGTAGAAGAATTCCGGGATGAGATTGATGATTCGGAAATAATATTAAGGAATTGGAGCTTTGATTTTGATATTCGAGGAAATTGTGAAGACCCGCATAATCCATG
Source organism: uncultured Syntrophomonas sp. (assembly GCA_964492475.1). Classification (GTDB taxonomy): domain Bacteria; phylum Bacillota; class Syntrophomonadia; order Syntrophomonadales; family Syntrophomonadaceae; genus JAAYJK01. The sequence continues at coordinate 6,146 of CAZBKS010000053.1, forward strand.
CCATTTAACTACTCCGGTACGCGGAACATGTATCGGCTTAAGAGTCTATGTAGACATTATAGACAAATTGGGCAAAATGCATGACGTGATTGTATATGGTGAATTGGAACCTGAAGGGTATCATATCAAGTAATTGGCACTGCATTCTCAAATGCTCGGTACAATGGCCGGGCATTTGATATTTAAAAGGAGTTGAGACAAATATTACTATGAATACCAGGGGTAAAATAGACCGGCAGCAGAAGAATGTTATGAGGTCTCAGCTGGAAGAAATATTAACTATTCACCGAAATCTGAATAAGAAAATAGAAGCCTTTAGCAAAGAAACCACCAGCAGCGAATACCGTAGATTTTGGAACGATTTAAAGGATCAGAATGGCGAAAATGTGAAGACCATTTCCAGGTTCATGGTTTTAAAATGCAATCGTTGAATTTAGAAAGTTATGAGCAGGATGCTCAGTTGTAAAAGAAACAGGCGGATCTTCTAAACGATATTTCAGGAATATCCCGGGAGGCCGCCTTTCTTGCCCTGAGTCCAAGTGGGGGGAATACAGTGAAAAGACTGGGTTTAGCTTTAGGTGGCGGGGGGTTGCGGGGATTAGCACATATAGGCGTGCTGCAGGTTCTGGAAGAAAATAATATTCAGGCAGCCATGATATCTGGAACCAGTATCGGTAGTATTGTGGGCAGTCTATATGCCTGTGGAATATCAGCCTATGAGATAGAAGCAATAGTATTAAGATTAAAACCGGAAGACTATCTGGATTATAATATTGGTGGATTCTTAAAATATATAGCTTCTCTGCTCGTGCCAGGAGTAAAAGGTCAGCTGAATGGTATTATTAAAGGCTGCAAATTAGAAAAACTAATGTACCGGTTAACTGACGGGAAAAGACTGGCCGAGGTAAAAATGCCGTTGAGTATAATAGCCTGTGATATTAATACCGGCCTGGAAATTGTTTTTACCAATAGCCGCAGCTTAATAAACATTAACCGAATTATAGTAATTAATGATGCGCTGCTTAGTGAAGCAGTACGTTGCAGCAGTTCCATACCGGCTACTTTTGTGCCTCGGGAATTTCATGGCATGCAGATGGTAGATGGTGGGGTTAAAACCATAGTACCGGTTTGGATTCAGAAATTAATGGGTGCAGAATATATACTGGCAGTTAATCTGGGCCAGAAAGAGTATACTTCTCCGGTATCAGGCCTGCCCCCAATAGTATCCAGAACCATAAATATCTTGACCTTCGAAACATCAGATACAGAAGAAAAGCTGTTTGCTGATATGCTTCTTTTTCCAGGCGCGGGGGAGGTAGCCATTGATGACCTGAGCAAAGCCAGAGAAATAATAAAACAGGGAAGACTGGCAATGAATAAAAAAATTCCGCAATTAAAAAAAGCCTTAAAACAATAATTAAGTAACCTGGACCTACAAAACTACATATAATATGCACTAGGAAGCACTATCAGCCGAAGCAGCAGTATACGGCAGGGAGGAGGGTAAAATGGCTACAGATAAGTTTGAGCATGCGACTTTTTATCTGACTAAAGCTCAAGTTGATGATATAAAACGATTGGCCAGAGATAATCAAATTTCCAGGAGTGCTCTGGTCAGGATGATAATAAGGGAGTATCTGGCCAGGCAGGAGGTTAAACAAGAGAAATAATGGCCGCTTTATGCGCAGGATTATCCAACTGTAAATATGGCATGGATAATCATGGGCAGTCGTTGGCGGAATGATGAAAATATAGTTATCAATATTAGATTTCACATCCTGCATTTTAATGTCGTTAATAATAGTATGCTATACAATTCATCAAATTCTATAAGTATAGGTAATTGAGTATGTTATTTTAGCATAAATTGTTGGGTATAAATTGAAAGGCTCTGGAAAAAATGAAAACCAGAGCCTTTGCTTATTGGGCTTAAAAGCAAAATTGCTTAAATCTATTTATTATTGCCTTACAAGGCAACCGCCTGGATCAAAAGCATCCCTGAGCGATAAGTTAGGGATGATTAATGGTTTAGAAAAATGGCAGGCGGGAATAATCATATTAAGGGAAGGGGGAAGTCATTTTGAAAAAAATAGCCGTAATTATAGGTGTATTTATTATCATTTTTTTGGGAAGCAGTTATTATTATGCCAATAACAATTCCTTGAATGACAGTGTGCTGAGACTGCATGTTATAGCCAATAGTGACAGCATAGATGATCAAGCTCTAAAAATAGCGGTTAAGAATGAAGTGGTCTCCTTGATGCGGACAGAATTTGCCGAGCAGCAGGATGTGGAACAGGCTCGCCAGCTGGCGGTAGACAATATTCCTCGAATACAGGAATTAGCCGAAAAAGTAATCCAGGATCAGGGTTATGATTATCCGGTGCAGGTAAAAGTAGGGGAGTATATGTTCCCAACCAAGAGTTATGGCAACCTGGTTTTTCCGCAGGGTGAATATCAAGCTCTGAGGATTATAATTGGACAGGGAGAAGGCAAAAACTGGTGGTGTGTTTTATTTCCACCGCTGTGCATGGTATCTGATTCAGATAAGGGGCTGAGTTTCGAGAAACAGCCCGAAGCTCGGGTGAGTTTCAAATGCCTGGAACTGCTGCCCAAAGGAGTACGGCTAAGATTGTCCAGCCATTAAACGGGAGTAAAAAAAGAGATTATATATTCGAAGGGATAGCCAGGAGCTATTCCTTTTAATTTGGAATGTTGTACCAGTTAAGAATATCTTCTTCAGCTGGTGAAAGATCAACCGGCCAAGAAATACCCGCATGGCCTGCCCGATGTGATTTTTTTCACGGCCGATTTTGCAAGGCCGGTTATGATACCATAGGCAATAAGCGCATCACAACCCGCTTTGCTTGTTTATGGCCATGGTTAATGAGGGCCATCTTTGTCACTCCTGGTGTCCTGCCGATACGTTTGCCAAAAAGATATTAAGTGGTTTTTGCCAGGGAATAAATATATAATTTAAAAAACAGGAGAAGCAGAATGACTAGAAGCATAATAATTGAAGCACCGGCCAAGATAAACCTTACCCTGGATGTAAAAGGAAAACGAAGCGAT
>CAZBKS010000054.1:0-9100 GCA_964492475.1 uncultured Syntrophomonas sp.
TATGCAATGTCCGAATTGCAAGCAGGAAAATTCAGATGATGCTCAATTTTGTACGGGTTGCGGTTTAAGCTTTCGCGGTGAAACGGGAAAGTTAAGCTCCGACCTTATTCTGGAAAACAGATATAAGATCATCGAAGTCCTGGATCGAGGAGGCATGGGGGCTGTATATAAGGCTCTGGATCTAAGGTTGGACAACATGCTGGTGGCAGTTAAAGAAATGAGCACCAGAGCCGTTGGAGAGGGTAATCTGGATGAAGCTGTCACCGCCTTTAAAACTGAAGCAGCTATGTTAAGCAAGCTGAGACATCCCAACCTGCCCCGTATCAGCGACTTTTTCTCCCAGGATAATAACCGCTGGTATTTGGTTATGGATTACATCGAAGGTGAGAATCTCTCCGTATTAGTTAAAAGAAGAGGTCCCATTCCTGAACCACAAGTATTGGAGTGGACCCTGCAGATATGCAATATCCTGGAATTTCTCCATTCCCAGACTCCCCCAGTCATATTCAGGGACCTTAAGCCTTCCAATATTATGCTGACCAGAGAAGGCACCATTAAACTCATTGATTTTGGTATTGCCCGTCATTTCAAACCAGGTCTCTCAGCGGATACGACCGCCTATGGTTCGGTGGGGTTTGCCTCTCCTGAGCAGTATGGAGAAAGGCAGACGGATATTCGTTCTGATATATACTCCCTGGGCGCTACGCTGCATTACCTGCTGACCGGCAAGGAACCTGCCCAGAATGTGTTTACCTTTGAACCTCCGAGTAAACATGCCAGCGTTAGTCCGGCTATGGACAGAGCTATACTGCAGGCGGTAACTTTTGATCCCATAAAGAGGCCCCAAAATGTACGAAGCTTTTTAGAGTTAATTACACCAGAAAAAATGGTTTCTGATACAGAAACCCTGTTGATATCCAACTCGCCAGGTACAGAATTGCCGGGTAAAAAGGAGACCACATCTTCAGGGGCCAAACAGCCTCCCCCGGTTGATACTTCCATTCCACAAAAGAAGAGGAAGGAAAAAGCAACTGATAGAATGGATAAGGCCATCAAACCCCGAAAAAGAAACAAGATATTATCCGTATTTCTCCTGGTTATATTGCTGGCTGTGGTATGGATGTGCAAAGATGTTCTTCTGAGTATGCTTGATTACTATGGTATAAAGTCTATAAGTTCCAGTGTTGTAACGACTAAGGATTCAGACCCTGTTGACAAAACTACCAGTGCAGTACCTAATTTGGGGAAAAAAATATACGAGAAAGAGCCTAATGATAAGATGCAGGAGGCCCAGAAAATAAAGGCGAATTCGGAATGTACCGGCAACCTCCTGTCTGACCAGGATGAAGATTATTATATTTTCCACCTGTCCAAGCCAGGCAAGGTCAGGGTTAATTTTAAACATGAACAGAGTGATTCAGGCAAATGGATGGCAATGGTACTCAATGAAAACAATGAGGAGTTAACTAACCTTTGCTCGGGAGAAGGGGACGTAAACAGCTATTCTTTGAATCTGCGTCTGCCCGAAGGCGATTATTATGTTAGAATCAGCCCCTATTATTACTGTAATATCGATTACACTTTCGTTGTTGAATATACCCATGAAGAAGAGGCGTTTGAAAAAGAGATTAACGATAAGATGCAGTATGCCAATGAACTGGAAGGGAATACCGCAGTGACCGGTAATTTACAGTCGGACCATGATGCCGACTACTATCGATTTGCTCTTAATGCTCCGGGCAAGCTTAATGTCAACTTTAAGCATGAACAGGGCGACAATGGAAAATGGAAAATTAGCATTTTGGATGAGAACAACTATAAACTGACCGAGTTCTATTCCGATGCCAGTGAAGTAAACCTTAGTTCGCTATTTCTCCGTTTGCCCAAGGGAGCATACTATGTATCTGTTGAGCCATATTATTTTTCTAATATCGATTATACACTGAGCGTAAATGTCCAATCGGAAGAAGGTAATTTTGAGAAGGAATACAATGCAAAAATGCAGAATGCGCAGACCATTCAGAACAATACTGCTTATACCGGTAATCTGAATACGGAAAATGACCAGGATTACTTTTTAATAGATGTATCTTCTCCCGGCTCTTTTATTGTAAACTTTACTCATTTACAATCCGAGCAGGGAAAGTGGAGAATATCATTTTTAAATCAAGATAACCAGGAACTATACAAATTTTATTCGGATAGCGGTGATTTGAATTTGAACTCTGAGAGCATTCGTGTTCCGGCAGGAAGGTACTACTTGCTGATTGATTCTTACTATTTTAATAATAGTGATTATACCTTTACAGTAAACTATACTCCGGAGGGATAATCCTATTGGTGTGTAACAATTGGCTGATAAAGAAAAGGCAATAATGGGATTTCAGACATCAAGGCGATATCCATAGCGAGGAATACTTACTATACATGAACCGCAGGTTCTTAAACGTTTTCTTAATCTGTATACCAGGGCTATTACTTCGTCATTGCCCACATCAGGAATAAGATTTTCCTGGTTAAGAGATCGATCATACCATATGCGGCGCTTTATTTCACAATAACTAACGGCTTTATCTCTATTTTCATAAAGGAAGAATAGAAGTTCGATATCTTTGCCGTAGGTGCATAAATGCTGACCATCCAATACAATCTCGCGACGATTGGGGTCGATTATGAGAGAAGATGAGTTCTGTTTTGAATCTGCAGGAGTATTTAAGTCACCAGTATCCTCATCTTGAAGTTCAGCATTGGAAGTATTGCTGTTTTGAAGTGAAAAAAACACTGAGCCCTGGGCAAGATCAATGACATCGCCGGTATGCAGCGCAAAAGGTTCATGACGATCAATCACTTGGCCGTTAACTTGAGTACCATTCTTGCCGGATAAATCGGTTATATAAATTCCGGTGTTGGTGCAGGTTATTAGAGCATGTTTTTTTGAAATATGAGCACTGGTAAACGATATGTCTGGTTTGTAATTTCCCCATGTTCTTCCAATGAGCAGGTTGCCAGGCAGTAGATTTATCTCAGTGTTTTCCTGGTACGGTTTACCTTTTAATATACGAATCGAGTAGGTTCTATCGTTCAAAATTATCAACCTTCATACGAAAATTATTTAAATTAAAGATAAAAAATATTTATTATACTATAAATTAATTTTACTATAGATTGTCAAGATTTTTTCATATTATTGATTATTAACTCGGAAATTAATATAGGAGGAATAAAATGACGGAACATAAACAAAACATGCGTATAGCTATACTGCTGGGCATTACCGCAACAGTATTCGTATTGGGGGGAGTACTGAAAATCCTGGGTTACTTATAAAAGACAGTGAATAGGGGGGTGGGATAGAAATGCAAAAGATAAATCTTGTAGTGGCTGATAGTGACGCACAATATCTTGATCTGTTTATCAGTTACCTGCGCAATTCAGATTATGCAGGAAAGTTTTCAGTCAAGTCTTTTTCCAGTAAAGATAAGCTGGGTCAGTTTTTAAATGATAACGAATTATGTGACATATTGTTGACCATCCCGGAATTTGCTGATGATATTCAAAGTATCGAGAGTACTTGCATAATGCTGCTGCAGGAGGACTGGCCGACATCTGCTGCAGATAGATACACCGGTGTTTATAAATATCAGCCTCTTAACCAGCTGCTGTCCCAGGTAGTCAGCACTTATTCGGAAAAAGAAGAAAGAGCTTATCAACATCTGGGCGGGAATAGGAAAACCAGGATATTATCAGTTTATTCTGCCCAGGGGGGGACAGGTAAGAGCACATTTGCTGTCAATCTTGCTTCGCAGTTAGCCAGTCAAAGCCTGAAGGTATTTTACCTGAACCTGGAACACCTGAACTTTACTCCATTTCATACCCTGGACAGCAATAATTTTTCTAAAATACTATATTATCTTAAAGCCAACCCTCAACAGATTAAGGCTCAATTTGAAAGCCTCAGGAAGCATGATCCCTATACCCGGGTAGATTACTTTGAGCCTTTGCAGGTATCCCGGGAAATATTGGATATGAGCAGCGAAGAAGCATCCCTGCTGGTTGAAATTATTGCTGAGCGGGCTTTCTACGATGTATTGATCATAGATCTGGAATCATCGGTACATGAGAGAATCATCGGCTCCTTGCAGATGAGTGATGTAATTTTTTGGATGGTTATTGATGATGTTCAGTGCCTGAACAAGACCAGAATGCTTTTATACGAGTTCAAGCAATCACAAAAAGATTCATTGGCCCAGTTATTGCCGCGGATTCGTTTCATTCAAAACAAGCGGCTGAACAGCAATTTGAACAATCTGGAGGATTATGGACTCAATATCAATGGGTATCTGCCTTATGTTCCGGAGTGGAAGGCTATCAGCAACGTGGAGCAGATCTATGGGTCGCTTTTCTTTAAGCAGGAGGCCGGTAAAATCTATGCCCGTTTATAAGTACATAATTCCGGGGAGGAGATGCTATTTTGTATGACAGTGCCCTAATAAGTGAACTTAAAAAAAATATCAGTGATCGGCTGGATGCTGGACGGCGTATCCCTGATGACGAATTGATGCTGTTGATAGAGGATGAAGTTTTTGCTTATTCACAGCAGCAGTTTTTGACTGCCACGCAGAAACAGGAGGTGGTTAAAGGGATATATAGTGCTTTTCGGGGACTGGATGTCCTGCAGCCATTAATAGAAGATAAGAGTATTACTGAAATCATGATCAACAGCCCGGAAGAGATATTTATTGAAAGAAACGGAGAGGTTTATCAAATTCCTAATAAATTTGAAAGTCAAAAAAAATTGGAGGACATCATTCAAAAAGTAGTTGGAGAAGTGAACCGGGTAGTAAACGAATCATCCCCTATAGTAGATGCTCGGCTTAAAGATGGTTCCCGAGTCAATGTGGTACTGCCGCCGGTTACTTTGAAGGGTCCCACCATGACCATCAGGAAATTTCCGGAAAGACCGATGACTGTTGATGACCTTATTCAAAAAGGAGCTATTGATAAAGATACGGCTGATTTTCTAAGAAAGTTGGTAGTAGCCCGTTACAATATCTTTATCAGCGGGGGGACTGGTTCGGGTAAAACCACTTTCCTGAATGTCTTATCCAACTTCATTCCTCCGGATCAGCGAATTATTACTATAGAAGATTCGGCGGAATTACAGATTAGATCGGTTCCCAACCTGGTCAGTATGGAAACCCGCAACCCCAACACTGAAGGGAAAGGGGAAATAAACATCCGCGACCTTATCAAGACTTCCCTGCGTATGAGGCCGGACCGCATAGTAGTGGGCGAAGTACGCGGAGCAGAGGCTCTGGACATGCTGCAGGCTATGAACACCGGGCATGATGGTTCGCTGTCTACCGGTCACGCCAATTCTCTTTATGATATGCTCAGCCGGCTGGAGACCATGGTATTAAGCGCAGCTCCATTGCCGCTGGAAGCCATACGGCAGCAGATCTGTTCAGCAGTAGATATTATGGTACACCTGGGCCGGTTAAGGGACCGCAGCCGCAAAGTGTTGGAAATCAGTGAGCTGCTGGGTATGGAAAATGGGGTATATAAATTAAATCAGCTGTATAAATTTGTGGAAGAGGATGAAGATGAAGACGGCCGAATCATAGGCCATCTGGTTCCCAGCGGCCAGAAAATGCAGAACGTCTTTAAGGCGCAGATGGCGGGGATGAAAGAATACTACGGGGATGAGTGATGGAATGCCAGAGAAGTTGGGGTGTTTATAAATGAAGATATTAATTATTGCGGTAGCAGCCATAATCATAACTATTGGCATATTTTTCGTAATGGACCGGCGTAACAAAGGGGAGGAGAAACCTGATTCGGAGAAACATGCCGGAAAGACTGCTGACCGGCCGTCTCCCAAAAACGAAGAGGGTTTAATCAATTATGGGGTTTATATCATGAACCCGGGTGAGCGAATGATGTACATATTGCTGGCCGGGGCCGGACTGTTTGTGGTGGGTTATATCTTTTATAATAATGTGATTGTTTCACTGCTGATTTCCGGGCTGGGTTTTTATTTTCCCAAAATCAGGACCGGACAGTTAATCAACCGCCGCAAGGAACAGCTGACAATTCAGTTCAAACAGGCTTTGCAATCGCTGGCGTCCTCGCTTTCGGCTGGCCGCTCAGTGGAAAATGCTTTTTTGGCTGTAGCCGATGACTTGAGAATGCTGTTTTCTGATGCGGATACCTACATAATAAAGGAATTTGAGACGATTAACATTCGGGTCGCCAATGGAGAGCCAATCGAGGAGGCCCTGCTGGATTTGAGCCGCCGGGCTGACATTGATGATATTACCAATTTCGTTGATGTGTTTGTAGTATGTAAACGAACGGGAGGTAATCTGGCCGATGTTATCCGCAGAACTTCCAGTATTATCGGGGAAAAGCTGCAGGTGCAGCAGGATATCCAGGTCTTGATGGCCCAGAAGCGCTTTGAGGCTCAGGCTCTGATAATCGCCCCGGTATTGATGGTGGGATTACTGAACTGGTCATCCCCGGACTACATGGCTCCCCTCTATACTTTTGGACCGGGTCCCTTGATTATGACCGGGGCCCTGGTAGTATTTGGCTTTGCGGTGTGGATTATCAACTGGATTATGAATATAAAGGTGTGAGATTATGACTTTGGTACAAATTATATTGCTGGTGCAAATATTGATAGTTCTGGCGCTTTATGTACTGGGCAGCAAACGACCTGATTACCGGGAACTGGTTGAGAATTACGGTGATACTTTTCAGCTCAATTTCCTGGCTCCCGCTTCCTTATTTTTAATAGACAGTCTTAATATATATGAGCTGGCCAAAGATACGGTTCAGAAAGTGCATGAAAAAATTATTCGCATCTATGGCATACCCAACGCGGCTTCCTATACCAGGATGTTTTTGGCCCAGGCTGGAGCCTCAGTATTGCTGGTGCCGGTGATGATTTCCTTCTTGACCGCCATGGCCGGTATGGGCCCGGGCGGGGTTGTTTTTGGGCTGCTGCTGGGCCTGGTGGTCCCCTTCGGCCTGTACAGTGATCTGGACAAGAAGATTAAACAGCGGGAACAGGCCATCATCCTGGAATTACCGGAAATGCTCAACAAGATCATACTGCTGGTCAATGCCGGGGAAAACCTGCAGGAGGCCTTGATAAGAAGTGTTCAGGGAAAAATCCAGGAGAGTGAAAGCAATAAGAAAAATGCTCTGAACCCACTCTATGCAGAATTGAAACCGGTATTAAGCGATCTACAAAACAACCGGTCTTTCGGGGATGCCATGCAGGACTTCAGCAAGCGCTGCTCAGTGCACGAGGTATCTGTATTCGTGACTACTGTACTGTTAAATTACCGGAGGGGTGGTGGTGAATTCGTCGACGCTTTGCGGGAACTGGCCCGCAATCTATGGGAGAAACGAGTGGCGGTAGCCAGGATTCTTGGGGAAGAGGCCTCATCCAAGCTGGTTTTTCCTATGGCGTTGATATTTGTTGTCATAATGGTAATCGTGGCAGCTCCTGCTGTCATGTTTATGTAGAAAAACAAGGGAGGGAATATTGAAATGAAGGAAAAAATAAGGAATTTTTGGTATGACGAAGAGGGTATGGGAACCCTGGAAGTGCTTATAATCGTGGTGGTGCTGGTGGGGATAGCATTGATGTTTAAAGGCAAGATAACCGGATATGTCAGGGATATTTTTACAAGTGTAGATGCTGAAAAAGGTAATATGACAAAAATAGAAAAATAACCATAGAAAAATAACCATAGAAAAAAAGAAGGTTGCTAACGAAGATTATGAAAATAAACCTAAAAAGCCTCAATAATATGAAAAACATATATAAACACGAGCAGGGGAGCTTCACTATAGAAGCTGCCCTGGTCTTCCCCACCATATTTATTCTGACCCTGGGGCTGCTGTTTTTCAGCTTGTATATTCATCTCAATGTCTATACCTATTACAAAGCCTCTGTGGCGGCGGAACGGGCCGCCTTCAGCTGGAACAACAGCCATCGTGATCCAGCTAGCGGTGAGATAGATATGGACTATATCAGAACAAATAATGATGGCTTGTACTGGAGAACCGCAGATGCCTTGAGTTTGGGTTCGACTCAGCAGACTAAATTGGGAAATGCTCTGGCCAGCGTTAATTTTAGCGGTGACAGCCAGGCATCGTACACAAACGATATTTTCTGGCGCGAGGTCGATGTCAACATGTCCCGGGAGATTACAGCGCCGGTATTTGTAGAGGGCATGTATGGAGATGACAGGCGGGCAGGCGGCCAGGCCTTTGTGCTGGTCACTGATCCGGTGGACTTTATACGCACCTTTGACCTGCTCTATTACTACCTGCCCGGAGTAGTCGAAGACATCAAGGGCAGCAAGCAGGTCAAGGACTTTCTCAGTTCATTCACAAGCGACTAGATTGTTGGCGATACAGGAGTGTACATAGTGAGAAGATTTTGGAAAGAGGAAAATGGAGCTATAACCTTGTTTTTGGTAATTATAATTCTGGCCGTATTTATGTTCAATGCAGTCCTGATTGATTCGGCCCGGATAATGGCAGCCAGCAAGCAAACCGAACATGCAGTTCAGGCTGGAGTTCGCTCAGTTCTCTCCAATTATAACGTTAAATTATTGGAATATGGCCTGTATGGCACTGATCCTAAGGCAGCAGAAGAAATCTTTCATAAGGCAGTTACCCTCAGCCTGTCTCCCCTGGAAGACGAGGGCGGTCAGTATCTGGAACTGGAAGAAGTTGAAAACACGCTGGAAGTGGAATGCTTGGATTCAGGGATGTTAAGCAATGTACCCGTATTTGAACAGCAGGTTCTGGAGGAAATGAAATACAAAGCTGCTCTGCAGATACTCTCCGAGCTTCTGCAGGGAAACCCTGAGAACCTTGAAGCAATGGATGTCGATATAGCTGAAAAACTGGACGAGAGTGACCAGTTTATGGATATTTCCAAGGAGTTGTATTCCCTGCAGCAGAGCAGGGATGGCATATTGGATGATTTATACGATGATTTTCAAGACATTGCTAAAGATATCAGGAGAGTAGCGAAAAGCGACATCGCCGCTAGTGAAAGTGAAACCCCCCGGAC
>CAZBKS010000055.1:0-9076 GCA_964492475.1 uncultured Syntrophomonas sp.
AGAAACAAAAAGGTTGAACGACATAGAAGCAAGGGAATTGATAAAAGAAATAGCAAATGTTAAAAACCCCCACGTATTACAGCAATTTAAAAAAGATGAGAGAAATCTCGTAATTAAAGAGCTTAGAAATAATGGACTATCAATAAGACAGATAGAACGATTAACCGGCATAAGTTATGGTTTAATCAGGAGCGTTTAGAGGAGTTTACTGGAATATAGAGAATATACTACGGCAAGTACTAACATTTGAGGCTTTATTAACTACTGATAAGCTCCCCATTTAGTGAAGAATTAAAGATGGATTAGATGTAAAGTAATGAATCCGGTTGCAGCGTTGGCTTATGTGGAGGTGATGTAAATTGATGCCGGATACCATGAGTCCTAATTAGATGTATGGTATCGCAGCACTAACCAAAACCCTTGGTATGGAAGGGATGCCCCGGTTTCTTCAACAGTCCATAGGGGAGTTGGGATTTATACCAAAGAAAGGGTTTAGGGGCTTGACTAATTTAGCCTTGACGGAAATATGTAAACTAATTCATTGATGAAACGCACAAATAATTCGACTCAAGAGAACCGTCCCCTTGAGTTCGCGGAGGAAAAGGAATGACAAAATATTTGCGATTGAAACTGGGGCTGCTGCTGGCTGTTTTAGGCCTGCTGATATTTCCCCATTTCCTGCTGGCTGCTGATGATCCAGTCTTTGATTATGTTAAGGCAATGGTAGAAACCTTCTATGTTGATCCAGTAGATGTAGATAGCTTGAATGCACATTCGTCCCGAGACCTGATTGCCAAATTGGGAGACCCCTACAGTGCATATTTCACCGCCGCCGAGTTCGAGGAGTTTATGGGGTCCATCGAAGGACAGTATGCTGGTATCGGGGTATATCTCAATGATCATATGCTCCCGGAAGGCATCGAGATAAGCGGCATAATTGAGGGGTCACCGGCTGAAAAAGCAGGTCTTAAGGCTGGAGATGTGATTGTCAGTGTGGATCGGAAAAGCATAGGCGGGCTTGCTCTGGACAGCGTTTGCCAGATGCTCCTGGGACCGGCTGGGAGCCAGGTGCAGATGGAGGTTAAAACCGGGCAGGTAAGTAAAAGCATTACCCTGGTCCGCCAGATTATAAATGTTCCGGTGGTAAGTTCTACTCTGCTGGATTTTAACGTTGCTTACATCGACATTGACAGCTTCAGTGAGCAGGTTGATGATGATCTGGCAAGAGCTATACAAAGTTGCCGGGAAGCCGGGGCGGACAAATGGATAATTGATCTGCAGGGCAATCCGGGTGGATACATAAATTCGGCTGTTGAAATGGCAGGAATATTTATCGGACCAGAAGTGGTTACGGTTTTGAAGGAAAGAAATGCCATTATTCCTTATTATCCAGACTTTGCTGAATTGTCGGTGAATGATCCAATTATTATATTAATAGATGAAAACAGTGCCAGTGCTTCGGAAATACTGGCTGCGGCTCTGAAGGACTACCGCAAGGCCATATTAGTTGGCGCCACTACCTATGGCAAAGGTACCGTTCAGGAATTATATCCTCTTTCCAATGGCGATTGGCTCAAGTTGACTACGGCACGGTTTTATTCACCGGCAGGATCGGAAATAAACAGTGTGGGAGTAACCCCGGACCTATTCTTCGATAGTAATAATATTATAAGAGCTGCTGAACTGCTGTTATCAGATCCGGAGGACGGCGGCGAAGGTGCTTTTGAACTGTTGGAAAATGGACATGGATTTCTCATTGACCTTTCCCTGGCCCGCAGCCTGCCATACTGGGAAGCCTGGGGGGAAATCATCGATCATCTTAATTATCTGCCGGCCTATAGGGAAGTGGGCGGAGAAAGATACAATTTGCTGACTACGGCCCAGGTCCAGGATAAGGTGGCTTTATATTATCCTGACGCCAGCGTGATAGGCTCGATCAATAATTATCGCAACGGCCAGGATATCGTTTTATATATTTCTATGGCATCGGAGTCAGGGTGCAATGAAGATAACATTGAAATGTGCAATGCGGCTACCGGTGAACAGGTGGAAGTGGCTGTGGAGGCCGGTGCAGATAAGTTTATCACGATTAAACCTGCGGTTGATCTGTTGCCGGGTGAATACTGGGTCATTTTTCATGATGGACAGCAGGCTGAGTTCCTGGGCAGAATCGAACTCAAGGGGACGGTTCTTTCGAGTTGACATCACCCCTGCTTTGTGCTAAAAGTTGAGCAGGGGTGATTTTTTATGCCTAGAACCGCCAGGAAGCGAAGTGATACCGGGACATATCATGTGATGTTGAGAGGAATAAACCGGCAAACCATATTTGAAGATAATGAGGATTATGAGAAATTTTTGCAAAGATTGAGAGTGTATCGAGAAGAATGTGGATATGAAATATATGCTTATTGTTTGATGAGTAACCATGTACACTTGTTAATGAAGGAGGGGGCAGAAGATCTAGGGAAAATATTTCGAAGGATAGGAGCAAGTTATGTTTACTGGTATAACTGGAAATATAGCAGAACTGGACATTTATTTCAGGATAGGTATAAAAGTGAGGTAGTGGAGAATGATAGATATTTTTTAACGGTATTGCGCTACATACATCAAAATCCTATTAGGGCAAGAATGGTAGATGCTATAGGAGAATATCCCTGGAGCAGCTACAATGAGTATATAGGCCAAGCAGATATTTGTGCTACCCATTTTGCCTTAAGTATATTTTCTGATGACATAAAGACTGCAATAGAGCAGTTTTCAAGTTTTAATAAAGAAGAAAACATAGATAAATGCTTGGATAATAAAGAAACAAAAAGGTTGAACGACATAGAAGCAAGAGAATTAATAAAAGATATAGCAAATCTCCAAAACCCCAATGCATTGCAACGATTTGAAAAAGATAAGAGGGACTTGGTAATTAAACACCTAAAGAATAACGGACTATCAATAAGACAGATAGAAAGATTAACCGGCATCAGTTATGGTTTAATAAGGGGCGTTTAGAGGAATTAACTGGATTACAAGAGAATACACTACGGTAAAAAGTAATCCATACCATAGATGAAATGCACAAATAAATTAACTCAAGAGAACCGTCCCCTTGAGTTTCCGGTTGACCGCCTGGAATCTCTAAAGATATAATTACAATAGACTGACCAGCCGGTCGGAAATTATAAGAAGTTGAATTGGGAGGTACAAAGTGAACAAGGATAATCGATTAATCGGCCTGATGCTGCTGATAGTGCTGATTTGCACCCTTTTGTTAAGTGGGTGCGGGGACACGGAGGAAAAGGTCGCGGAGTCGGAGCTGACCGTTAAGGTAGCAGCCGCCAAAATCCAGTACATAGCCAAAACTTCTGAATATTCTGGCATTATTAGAGGAATTAATGAAGTAAATGTCATCCCCAAAGCATCGGCCCGGGTTACGGCCATAAATGTCAAGCCGGGTGATTATGTACGGCAGGGACAGGTTCTTTTAACCCTTGATGATACTGACTATGAAGCCGGTATCAGGCAGGCCGAGGCGGCAGTGGCCATGGCGGAAGCCGGCCAGCGTGCTAATGATGCCCAAAAAGCCACGGCTCTGGCTAATTATGAACGGACTTTGAAACTGCATGAGAGCGGTGCTGTTTCCGACAGTCAATTGGAAGCCGCCCAAGCTCAGTATGATGCTCTCAATTCCGGCAGTGCCGAAGCAGGCGTTGAACAGGCCCGGGCTGGTTTGCAGCAGGCTCGGAACAGTATAGGCAACTGCACCATAACCGCGCCAATTAGCGGAGTAGTAGGAACCATCGCGCTTTCCCTGGGAGAGACGGCCAGTATGCAGTCACCGGCCGCTGTAATCAGCGATACATCCAGGTTGGAAATAGAAGTCGCGGTAAGCGAATCGGAAATCGCTTATGTTCAGGAGGGCAGCAAGGTTCAGGTAACGGTCAGTGCGGTTAGATCCGAGCCTTTTGAGGGAATGGTTGAGAGTGTATCCGTAGCAGCTGACCCCAGCAGCAAGAATTATAATGTAAAAATAACCATGGATAATGATGATAACCTCATAAAATCAGGCATGTTTGCCCAGGTGGCATTAGCGACCATTTCTGAAGAGGATGCGCTCTGTGTACCCCGCAACGCAGTCATTCCCAAAGGCAGTAAGTCAGTAGTCTATATTGTCGATGACGACAGCCGGGCTCGATTGCTGGAGGTAGAAACCGGCATTGAAAACAGCAGCCATATTCAGGTGCTTAAAGGCCTGGAAGAAGGCCAGCAGGTCATAGAGAAAGGCAATACTCTGGTCGACGACGGCACCAAAGTCAGGGTGGTCACCGGGGGTGAAAAATAGTGAAAATAGTAAATTTCTCCATCCGCAGACCGGTAAGTGTTATTATCATAGTCTCAGTCATCTTAATATTAGGATTTTTCTCTTTTTCCCGCACCTCGTTAGACCTGCTGCCGGAGATGAACTACCCTATGGCTGCGGTTATCACCAGTTATTCTGGAGCAGGACCGGAAGAAGTAGAATCCCAGATCACCAAAACCATGGAAAGTTCACTAAATAGTCTGAGCGGCATCACCGAGATCCAGTCGACTTCCAGTGAAGGCAGCTCAGTGGTCTTGATTATGTTCGACTGGGGCACCAACATGGATAGCGCCATGCTGGATATAAGGGAAAACTTATCTTTTATAGAAAGCTTCCTGCCCGATGGAGCAGAAAAACCCATGGTGGTAAAGATGGACCCCAATATGATGCCTATTTTACAGATAGGGGTTAGCGGGGGCGACCTGGAACAGCTCCAGGATATTGCCGAGGATATTATTGAACCCCGGCTTTCCCGCATACCGGAAATAGCATCCGTATATATAACCGGAGGGAACGTCCGGCAGATCAGTGTTGAAGTTGATCCGGTAAAACTTGAAAACTACAATCTCACCCTGTCTCAGGTTACCTCTGTACTCCAGGCAGAAAACTTCAATATGTCCGGGGGACAGTATGAGCAGGGGCAGCGCAAGTATTATGTGCGCAACCTGCAGCAGTTTGAGACCATTGCCGATATTGAGGATGTACGTATCCTTACCGGCACCGGTCAGGCGATTCGTCTGGGAGATATCGCGGTCATTGAGGACGGTTATGCCGATACTACTCAATATACCAGGGTGAATGGTGAGCCTGCGGTGGGTATCCACTGTATGAAGCAGACCGGGGCCAATACGGTATCCGCTTCCAAGCAGGTTATGTCCGAGCTGGATAAAATCGAACAGGAATTGAGTCTGGATCTGGAGATCAGCGTGGTTATGGACCAGGCCGATTATATCCGGCAGTCCATCCAGAATACCGAGAAGATGATATTGGAAGGAGCTCTGCTGGC
Organism: uncultured Syntrophomonas sp.; assembly: GCA_964492475.1. GTDB lineage: Bacteria > Bacillota > Syntrophomonadia > Syntrophomonadales > Syntrophomonadaceae > JAAYJK01. Next base: position 5,361 of record CAZBKS010000055.1, read on the forward strand.
TATCCTGGTTATCTTTCTCTTCCTGCGCAACTGGCGCAGCACTTTCATCATCTTTGTATCTATACCCATTTCCATAATCACTACCTTCATATTAATGTATTTCACCAACAGTACGGTTAACTTGATTACTATGGGCGGTTTGGCACTGGGAGTAGGCAGGATAGTTGATGACTCCATAGTAGTATTTGAAAATATATATCGTCATAGACAGCTAGGGGAACCACGTATGCAGGCGGCTCAGAAGGGAGCCTCGGAAGTGGGTGGGGCAGTAATTGCTGCAACCCTTACTATAATTGCGGTTTTTGCTCCGATTGCCTATGTACAGGGATTAACCTCCATATTGTTCCGGCCTCTGGCTATAGTCATATGCTGTTCCATAGTGGCTTCCCTGTTCGTTTCTTTGACTATTATCCCGCTTCTGGCTTCACGTTTGCTGACTGATGAAAATATGGCCAAACTGAATGCTCTTAATATCGGTGAAGGCAATAGATTTACTGACCGCTTCAGCCGCTGGATTGACGGGCTCAGCGAGAAGTACAGCTGGTTGCTGCAGTCGGCTCTGAAGCGGCGCCGCCGGGTAGTGTTAATAGTTACCCTGATGATGTTTGGGTCCCTGGCGTTGATACCCATGGTAGGTGCTGAATTTATGCCGTCTATGGATACCGGGGAGATAGCCATTAATATCGACATGGATAAGGGCAGTACCATTGAGAATACGGATGAAGTAAGCTCTGAGGTGGAAGAGCGGCTGCGCAGCATCCCGGAGGTAGAACTGATATTTGCCAGCGTAGGTTCTTCATCGGTCATGCTTATGGGATCGGGATCCGATACCGATGTGTCTACCATGTATGTTAAACTTTGTCCTCGCAGCGAACGCGACCAAGATGTTAACGAAATGACCGAGGAAATGCGGCAGCTGCTGTCTGATATACCCGGAGCCAAGATCGAGGTAAGCGTAAATGATTCGTCAATGATGTCCGGCAGCAGCAGTGCCATTACCATCCAGGTTACTGGTGATGATCTGGAGGTCTTAAAAGAGCTGTCGACAGAGATAGCGGAAGTGGTCAGGAATGTATCGGGGACCCGCGAAGTGGTTTCATCATTGACCGATGGTTCACCGGAACTGCAGATTCAAATAGACCGGGATCGAGCCGCCGCCTATGGATTGACTCCGATGCAGGTATCATCGAGTATCAGCTCGGCTATGCAGGGTACCGTAGCTACTCAGTATCGTGTCGATGGTGAGGAGGTAGATGTAAAAGTTGTCTATGCCACCGATCAGGTGCAGGATATTGACTATTTAAAGAACCTCAATATTTACAATTCGGCGGGGATCAGCGTTAAACTGTCGCAAATAGCAGTATTCACTGTTGAACAGGGCACTATATCCATAGACCGCCAGGATCAGGTGAGAATAGCCACTATAAGCGGGTCTCTCTTGAACCGGGATTTGAAGAGTGTAATGGATGATATCCAGGCTGAAGTCGATAAAATCCAGCTGCCGGCTGGATATGAGGTGGAATATTCCGGTCAGAACCAGCAGATGATGGACACTTTCGGGGATCTGGCCTTGGCGCTCATCCTGGCTATTATTCTGGTATATGCGGTTATGGCCGTGCAGTATGAATCATTTTTCGGTCCCTTTGTCATCATGTTTTCCATACCCACCGCCCTGATCGGTATAATCCTATCGCTGTTCTTAACCGGTCGGTCTCTGAGTGTACCGGCTTTTATAGGGATAATTATGCTGGTGGGGGTAGCGGTTTCTAATGCCATAGTATTTGTTGACTATCTTAAGCAGCAGATTGACAAAGGTATGGATCGGGATGAAGCTATTATAGAAACCGGAAGAGTGAGGCTGAGGCCCATACTGATGACTGCCTTCAGTACTATTCTGGCCATGGTCCCCCTTGCTTTGGGTTTGGGTGAAGGCGGGGAATACCAGGCTCCACTGGCTACAGTAGTAATTGGCGGGTTGTTGATTTCTACCCTGATAACACTGGTACTGGTGCCGGTAGTATATTCAATTTTGGATGATATAGGGCGCAAACGCCGGCAAAAAAGAGCTGACCATAAAGTAGTTTCGCCCGAGCTCAGTATAGATTAAAAATATGGGATAGGATGGTGTGAGGCGAAGGCTGGTTTCCGTCACCTGCCGGCACAAGCGGGCGCACATCCAGTGCTGCCCGGTTGCCCATCACCACCTGCAGAAGCAGGGAACTGCGATATTTTATGCCAGGGGGTTTATATGAAGGATACAATTGGTAAAACCGAAAATAAGAGAGAACGCATTCTGCTGGCTGCGGTAGAAGTTTTTACCTGCCGAGGTTATAACAATGCCAGAATGGAAGAAATAGCAGATATTGCTGGCATTGGCAAAGTTTCCCTGTACGATTACTTTGACAGCAAACTGCAGCTATTCAATGAAATGATCATAAGGTCCTGGGAAGAGTATGCCGACTCAATAACTGCGGATGCTATACACGAGCTCAGCTTCGAAGAAAGAATATGGGGAATAGTAAAGGGACATTTCAAATTTAGTAAAGAAAACAAGAAATTAGCCCGGATACTATTCTGGGATACTGAGATTATGAATGAGGAATTAAAAGAATGGATGTATTCCCGCCGCAAGGAACGGGAAAAGGTGATTAAAAAAATAGTTGATAAAGCAGTAGAAGCAGGAGAAATAAAGCCGGTAGATTATATGCTGGTATACATAATATTAGGAGGGTTAATTGGTTCTATCTGGGCACTCAACATCCTGGATGAATGGGAAATAGACCCGGAAGAACTGGCCGATCAACTCACTGACGCCGTCATGAACGGCATACGAAGCTAAAAATGGGGATACCCGTACCGGGTATCCCCATTTTTAGCTTCCCCTATTTTGCGGTTGGAGAGGGACAGGGGGAGACGGTTGACCTAAATATTTTGACTTAAGGCTGGGAATATATTACTATGATTCTAAATACCTGTTTAATCAAACTATTTTGTAAAAGGAGTGCCTATGGATAATTCTTTGCTGGAAAAAGCCCGGGAGCTGATTAACGCAAATTATATTTCTACCACCTTGAGTACCGTGGATAAAGATTATAATGTGAATATTGCGGTAATCACTATCCTGGAGATGATTGATGATAATAAAATTATCTGTGCCCGCTTTGGAGCCGATAAAACCTATGCCAACTTAAAGGAAACCGGCAAGGGTGTTTTCCTGGTGCTGTTAACTGCAGACAATAAAACCAAGGATGGCATCCGGGTATATGTGGAGTTGGCAGATGACCAGCAGGAAGGTGCTTATTATGATCGAATAAAAGCCCGGCTGGATAAGACATATTATGCATCTTTTCCTTTGAAAAACTGTCTGGTATTTAAAATCTTGGATATATTACCAGTTTCCATGTTAAAGAAGTAAGATAGGGGAAATAGTGGACGGTGCTATCTATCAGCTATTTAACCAAACATATACTTGGATTACATGGAATCCTTATCAAACAAGAAAACCGAAACATCACGATATAATTAAAAGAGACCAGGAGAACCGTCCCCGTGGTCATTGGGAGGAATAAAGTAGTGCATTTGGGGAAAGTATTAGTAGTTTTTGGGACCAGGCCGGAGGCCATTAAGCTGGCTCCGGTAATTAAAGAATTAAAGAACGTTGAAGATATTGATACGGTAGTGCTGGTTACAGCACAGCACCGGGAGATGTTGGATCA
>CAZBKS010000056.1:0-9066 GCA_964492475.1 uncultured Syntrophomonas sp.
TATTGCCATTATAATCATTCTTTAGTCAAACGGGTTGAGACACGGGGACGGTTCTTCCGAGACACGGGGACGGTTCTTCTGTCTGCGGCATTGCAGACAGAAGAACCGTCCCCGTGTCTCAACCCGTCTCACACTAGATTTTTCTGGCATAATTCTTCCAAAACACATTCCCTGCACCTGGGTCTGCGTGCTTTACAAACTCTTCGGCCATGCCATATGAAAAGGTGGTGGCTTTTACTCCATAATTCCTGTGGTATCAAAGCTTTCAGTTCCTTTTCAGTTTTATCGGCATTTTTAGTATTAACCAGGCCCAGTCTATTAGCAACCCGGTGAACATGGGTATCCACTCCCAGGCCGGGTTGGTTAAAACCTACAGCCAGGACTACATTGGCTGTTTTCCTGCCCACTCCCGGCAGTTTCAACAGTTCATTGAAGTCAGCTGGAACCTGCCCATTATATTCTTTAATAAGTTTCTCAGCCATGGCCTTGATATTTTTTGCTTTGGATTTATGCAGGCCAACTCCCTGAATGATATCTTCCAGTTCACTCAGGCTGAGCGCTGCCAGGCTTTCCGGGGTTTTATATCTCTTGAACAACTCCGCGCTGACCCGGTTAACCTGCGCATCGGTGCTCTGGGCAGATAATATGACCGCCACCAGCAGCTCAAACCTGGAGCTAAATACCAGCATGGTCCCTGCATCCGGGTACTCCTGCAGCAAAAGATCCAACATCTCATCTATTCGCATGCTCTCCTCCTATGAGTCAAGCAAGGCATGGGGACGGTTCTTTTGCCTCGATTTTTCTTGATAGTCTATATAAAATCGAGGCAAAAGAACCGTCCCCATGCCTTGCACTAGAGTACTTTGCTTAAGAAGGATTGGGTACGTGGATTCTGGGGATTATCGAATATTTGCGAAGGGGTTCCTTCTTCCATTAGTATTCCCTCATCCATAAAAAACACCCGGTGGCCAACTTCTCTGGCAAATCCCATTTCATGAGTTACCACTATCATAGTCATTCCTTCGTGGGCCAGATCTTTCATTACCTCTAATACTTCGCCTACCATTTCCGGGTCCAGTGATGATGTTGGTTCATCAAAGAGCATAACTTTGGGCTGCATGGCCAGCGCCCGGGCAATAGCTACCCGCTGCTTCTGTCCCCCGGAAAGCTGACCCGGGAAAACATGGTCTTTATCCCCTAATCCTACTTTTCTCAATAGTTCTATGGCAATGTCATTCGCTTCCTCTTTACTCAATCCCTTTATCTTAATAGGCCCCAGGGTAACATTTTCCAGGGTAGTCTTATGGGGAAACAGGTTAAATAGTTGAAAAACCATGCCCATTTCCTGCCGTATCCGGTTAATATCAGCCTTGGGAGCGGTTACTTCTTCTCCATCCAGGAATACTTGTCCCTGCTGAGCTTCTTCCAGACGGTTTATGCAGCGCAGAAAGGTGCTTTTACCGGAACCACTTGGTCCAATAACACAGACTACTTCTTTCTGATCTATGTGACAGTTTATCCCTTTCAATACTTCCAGTTTGCCGAAACTCTTGTGCAGGTTCTCAACTACAATCATTCGGTAGCCAGCCTCCTTTCCGTCCAATCGCCCAGGATAGACAAGACTTTGGTCATTATAAAATAAAATACACAAACTGCACCCCACACCCATACTGCTTCATATGTACTGGCATATAGCATCTTGCCGGTATGGGTTAATTCACCGACCGATATGGCGGAAACCAGCGAGGTGTCTTTGAGCAGCATGATAAATTCATTGATAAGTGGTGGTATTACAATTTTAAATGCCTGGGGGAATATTATGTATATCATAGCCTGCCCCTGGGTCATCCCCAAAGATCGGGCTGCTTCCATCTGTCCTCTGTCTACCGCCTGGATCCCGGCCCGAATTATTTCTGCCACATATGCTCCGCTGTTCAGACCGCAGGCAATAATAGCAGACTGTACGGGCGTGGCATCAAAAATCAAAGGTATTATTCCGAAATACAGCAGCAAAATCTGAACAAATAGCGGGGTTCCCCGAAAAAAATCGATGTAAGCTACAGATATCGAACTTATAATTTTAATCCTGCTCATTCTTCCCAGAGCAGCTATAAGCCCCAAAAACATACCTATAAATATTGAGAATACTGTTATTTCAAGGGTCAGCAAGGCTCCCATACCGAAATTGGGCAGATTGTTGACAACCACCTGAAAACCGTGTATTTCATTAAGCTTGTCCAGAATCATTGTGCCAAAAATCCAGTCTGTGATAGTAAAACCAAAAATCATATTTCAGGTGTTCCTCCCCTGTGCCATTAACAATGAAAGCGCGAGTTAAGACCCGCGCTTTCGAGTTACCGTCTTATCCTCAAGAAATTATCAACGTCCGGTCATATTCAACTATTCAAACCACTTGGCATAAATTTCGTCATAGGTTCCGTTAGCTCTGATTTTGGCCAGACCTTCGTTCAGCAGGGTAAGGGTTTCTGTATCTCCCTTTTGAACCGGCATTCCATAATGGTCATCGGCCTGGAATACTTCGCCTACCATTTTAACTTTATCGGAAGCTTCGGTCTTAACATAGTAAGCGGTAACCGGCATGTCATTAACAACGGCATCTGCTCCGCCTTTTTGCAGTTCCATAAAGGCTTCTCCCACATGATCATAGGTTTTAACTACCGTCGCTGGATCTTTGGCTTTAACTGCTACACAGGCATCTGCTCCGATAGTACCAATCTGAGCAGCTAAGACTTTGCCATTCAGGTCGTCCAGAGTTTCGATTCCTTCGGTATCAGCAGCTACTGCAATTATCAAACCGGCATCGAAATACGAATCTGTAAAATCTACCACCTGTTGTCTTTCCTCGGTTATAGACATAGCTGAAATAGCACAGTCAATTTGGCCGTTCTGCAGAGCAGGAATCAATGCGGTAAACTCCATACTTCTTATTTCAACTTCTGCCCCCATAGCTTCACCAATGGCCTTAATAATGTCCATATCAAATCCTATGTAATCCCCAGTCTTTTCATCCACCATCTCAAACGGTGCATAGGCAGTTTCAGAGCCCACGACCAGTTTGGTGGCTGTTGTCTGTTCGGCAGCCGGCTCTTCTTTGGCCGGTTCCTCTTCATTTCCTCCGCATCCTGCTACAGCCAGCATTCCGATGACCAGCATGGCAATCAGCAAGAAACTCCAGAACTTCTTCAATACTCTCACTCCTTTTCCTCTCTTTTACCTTATATAACTACATCCCATTATACATTCATATCCATGCCTCGACAACAACAAAAGAACCCGGCAGACTCTTTTGAAGTTATTATAAATATTGATTTATTGGGATTGGTGGATAATTTTGCAAGCAAATAACACTTAATCATCAATTATTGGCTGTATAAAGCAGATTATATTTATACGTGTTTTTTGGATAACGAGGGAGTAATAGGTGGAATTGCAAATCCAAATCTTGATATTTGTTAATATACTAAAATGCTGATCCTTAACCTCTTTTTCACACCTGTTCCCAATATTGTTCCAGAATATGCTATTATTTTCCTAGAATATTTTCCAACAGCTAAGATATTATGTGCTGATTTTATGATTTAAAGAAAATAGTTAGATGTAAACATGTCAAAACTTGATACTGCAGTCAATCACATACAGCTTTTAGGTAAAGGCACATTAATTTCTGAAATAATTAACATACCGCAATCTGAATTATGCATTATGAGGAACGCTTTATTTTAGAAATGTCTGGTATTAACGAGAATGCGTTAGACAAGGCCTTCCGGGCAGCAGTTGAAAGAAGCTGTTTTGCATTCTCTGGTTTGTTCTCATACCACTATCGGAAGAAACGGTCATATTAGAAAATCACTGGCGGGAGTATCTGGATTATATTTTGCTATTTGCAACGAAAGTAGGGGTTGGTAGTGGACACGACAATTAATTTTACTTATTCGTTTATCCCTATGGGAAGTTTGGTTTCGAGCCATACAAAATTCAAGCCTCGGTTAAACCGGTTTTTTATAGATGTAGGCAATTCAACTGAGAAGGGCATTATAGATCATCATATGTTTACTAATAAAGATTATTCTATTGATAGCAGCAGTGAATTATTAATCAATAATCCCGAAAGCATATTTGAAAACCTTGATGCCACAAGCAATCATATCGAAATCATCTGCCATCAAAGCCCCGATTTTGATTGTTTTGCTACAGTGTATCTGCTGCAGAACCTTCTGTGCCATGGAGATTTTCCGTTAAATTATAGAACTCTGGTAGAATATGTGAATTTAATCGATTCTGGAAGCCTTAACATAAGTAAGAGCCATATTTATTCACCTTACGCAGTTTCCTGTGTATTGGACGATATAGTCAGAAGTCATCCAACTATCAACAGTAGTGAAGATTACAATCAAATACTTATGCAAAAAGGTTTGTTGTTGATTGAAAAAACCATGGAAAATCTGGCCCGAAGAAATATTGCTAGGCCCCAGGTAAGTCACATTCACAATAACACTATTATTAGAGACCAGGATGATTTTTTAGAAGCCTTCAAACTACTCGATTCAGATTACAATAAGTATCTAAAAGATAAAGATACTATTTGCTTTGCAGATAAAATTCTGCTGCCTGATATTGATAATAACCAGGTGGAGTTTAAGGAAATTGACGGCCTTTTTTGGCGGCAGATACCTTCCTGCAAACTGAACAAACATTGGGCCAGAACAGACGAGTCTTCTCCGTCAGGCAGCGGTTATGTTTTTACATTTATACCCAAGGAGTGTAAGATGGCCACTCTTCCAGACGGCAGTGATGTTTTAACCAACCGAGTAATAATCTCTGTGACACCAGGGAAAGGGGTGTGTTTGGAGGGACTGGCACAGGTCCTTGAAAATGCAGAACTGGACAAAGAAGAGGAATTAATTATCAGCAGAGGACTTAATATTAATGATTGGCGGACCCGTAGTTATGTAAGATTTAAAAACGAAGCCTGGTGCACCAATGCTGATCCCTGGTATGACGGGAGAAATTTTGGTTCAACCATTGTGGATTCTCCGGGAAACAGGCTTAGCCTTTTATCTATCGAGGAAATATTAGAACTCACTAAAAATTTCACCGTACCTCAATTAAACCAAAGCTTGAGCCGGTATGTTTTGCCGTTCTCATTTGATTATCAAGAATACTATAAGTTGCATAAAAAACTTAACAAGCTGTTCGACAGATTTATTGAAAAAAAGGATGATAACTGTTTTTTATCATATATAAATGAATATTTATTTGATACCGGCAACGATTCACCCTGTGCATATTACCGCTTATCTGATGATCAACTGGCAAATTTCATTACTGAACTACAAAAAGGATCTGCAATTTACAGTGCTGAATATCGGTATCAGATAAAGTCGGGAGATGTATGTATATTCAAATATGGGATGGGGGTTCTAATATTTGATTTTGAATTACTTCCTCCAGTTAATATCGATAATGTGCTAAATCTTAATGAGAGGGTTTGTTCAGATAAAGATAATTTTATTAATATATTTAAAAAGGTATTCGATATCAATCGTCTGCAGTCACTTGCCTCAAGTGATGGATTAATTTACGGTTTTGCCTCTATGCGGCCGAATCTCATACACTATAAACGATTAAAAGAATCGACTTTGAAATTAAGTAATAATTTATTATGGAATCACCCATACTCTTTTTCTCATCTTGAGCAGAGATTGGTATTGGAGCTGACTCCTTTTTCTCATTATAGTTTCAGCAAAAATGGAGGTTCCTTCATTGCATATGACATCGAAACGAATAGTAAGCAGTTTGAGGATCTCAAACATAAATTTTTTAACGGGGATTTTTATATCTTTTTGCTTGCCCTTCATCAAAGATACTGCCTGCTCAGCATGGCATCTCAATTATCCAGGCATACCAATGAAGTTGCCGGACCCAAAAGAGTCAGGAAATTAAGAGAAAATTTCCTCGAATTTGTTACCCGAAGCTGGTTCAGTCAGATTACTACCGATGAATTAGGGACTGAGAAATATAAACGATGGCAGGATGTCTTTGATAATAATGCTCTTTACGATGAAATACATGATCAATTATCATCATACGATAATTTTAATATGACCAACCTTACCCGCGATATGGAAATTGTATCAGCCGTGTTTTTCCCCCTGATGCTTTTTGGAGTATTGTTTTCAGCTGTACAAGATTTCCATGAATTAGCTGCAGATTCTCAATTTGCAGGGCTTTTGAATCTGCTGCAACAGGCCTGCTTTGTACCAGTACTCCTGGGTATATTTGCACTTATGTGGGTAATGTGGCTGTTATGGATAAATAATTTCAATCCATTTTTAATGACGATCCGTTATTTGAAAAAGCTATTAAATGTTTGCAGGACGATAATAGACAAAGAACCGGTTGCTTCAAATAATGTTGACGGCGATAGTTTTAATACATAAGTATACTCCCAATACCTATTACTCCGCACCGATATGATTATTTGAGTATAGTAACAACACGCTTAAGGCAGGGATAGTCCGTCATATTCAGCCGCTGTTATTTGCATGTTCATGCTAGTAATGGAGCAGAACATGGATAGTTCTTCACAAGATTTGGTCAAAAAGCCCATATTCTACTTTCGCACCAGTACAATTGCTGCTCCATCATGGTCTGCCGTGGTCAGCTGCTGGGTGGGCAGGCAGGCATTCTTAAGATCCAGCTTACCCATTATCTTATAGTCGGTATTCTCACTCATGCGCACTGCGAAGTCATCTCGGGCCTCGTTAAAGGAAACAAAGCCATGCTTCACATCGGCAAACAGGTCAATGTTCTCCCGGCTAAAGGCCGCGGTTATATAGTAGACTCCATTTTTTTCGTACAATCCGAAGGCCCGCCCATGGTTGTTGGGGTATATGAACAAAGCATCGGAAAAGGCGTGTTTTTCCTCTCTGGGGAGTTGACTGAAAAATGCACCTCCGATAAGGGCCTGGTAGCCGCTCGAATGTCCTGTGCGGCTGACATATCCCGCGACTTGGCAGGCTTCCATGAAGTGACTTTCGGCTTCAGTGATCGAAGCTGCTTTTCTGTCAATAACTACAACATTAATGGGTTCTCGCAGTTCTTTACCCAGGTATTCTTGACCCAGCCAGTGCGCGGGTTCTTTTTCCGAGGTATACATCCATTGGCCTATAGTGGGAGCGTCCTCCAGGGTAATATAAGCGCTATCAGGCAGGTTTTTGGAGATTGGGGTCAGGAAATATAATATACCGTAAACGCCAATGCAAGCTAAAATGAGTAAGCCAGTCCAGGCAAAAAACTTTCTCACCAAGTTATTCATCAATACCCCTCTCCCATTTGGTCATTCACTCACGCCAATATTCTTCCCTAATTTCAATGGCTAGATTGCTATAATCGGCAATGATTCCCGCTACACCCAACCGGGCTGGTTTTTTCATGATTTGGCGTTTGTTGACAGTCCACACATATAATGGAATATTGTGGCGGTTGGCGTTGTCCATAAATTCGCGATTATTTTGGAAAATTTCTTCATCGTTATTCTCCCTTTATAGGTGAGTCAGGGGACAGTTCATTTGACTCACATAGCTTATATTAGCAGAAAACACTCTCCGCCAGGGCCAGGATTTTGTTGTATTTGTCTTGTTGGTGCCCTGGGTAAGGGCGGCATTCTTCTTCGATATGCTGCTTCCTCCAGGCTTGCCAAACCTTTAATATCTCATCATCCGCTTCAAAATATACATTCAGTTCGGAAAGCTGTACCATACCTTTTTTGTTATAGTTGGCTGATCCGAAGAAGAACTTATTGTCATCAACACATACCAGTTTGGAATGAACGACCCGGTCGGATAAAAATATCTCTAACTGTCCCGTGGAGCCGCTTGAAATCTGGTTCAGCACATGGTGATTTATCGCGTCCTGAATGTTGGCTTCCAGCGAGGTAAGAATGCTGACCTTGATTCCTCGATTGATACACTCAATTATTTTTCGGGTTACATCCGGGTCGCCAAAGTAAGCCATCTCAATGATAATGCTGTGCTGCGCCTGATCCAAAAGTTCAAATAGCTTTGGTTTTACTTGATAAACGTTGCGGTCATTGAAGTTAAAAAAGAAATCGATAGCCGGATCAGGAGTTTTAGTATCCGGTTTATCTAACTTTTGCAAAAAGCAGCTCACCATATCCTTATCAATGATTTCAATCATATAATCACACCATTTGTGGTTTTTGTAATCCGTATATAATTCTTTGTCCTCTATATTGACACCGCCGGCGATAAGTATTTCTTCATCGAATATGTAGAATTTAGTATGATCGTTTCTTATGGATGAATCAATATCAATATTCGGGTGGGATAACATTCTCTCGCTTAACGAATTAGGTTTTTGCTTCCCATCCAGATGCTTAACATGCTGGAAATACAAAAGAGCCATAACCTTCTGCTGAACCAGCAAACCGGCGTTAAATTCTTTATGAAAAAAGCTTTGCCGGCCTTCTTCAGTTTTTTCAAATATTGCGCCGACCTCGTCTTTAACAATTTTAATCTTAACGCCTTGGTCAGCTGCAGCAAGCAGTTCCTGGGCCATTTCGTTTCCGATCCGATCGTCGCGCCAAATAAACATCTGCATGTATATGGTACTTTTGGTCTCCCGGATACGCTGAATAATTCTTTGGAATGACTTATCTCCGTTAATTAATAATTCTTGCTTCATTCTTCGCTCACACCTTATTTATTATATTCAGATTTTTTAACACTTTTTAAGATTTCAAATCCATCTTCCATTACCCCACGCAGCAGTCCCAGCAAATCGTCTTTCTTCGGACCACCTTGTTTGCTTCTCTTCTTGTTAACCTCCAGTAGATTAGTGAAGACATTGGCCAGCATTACCCGAATTTTTTGGTTTTCCATCAACATGACATTGGTAAACAGACCAATTGCCAGCTGCTCATAGTATTTTTCCACCATTTGCTCAACACTGACCACCTTTTTGCTCGGGGCCGGGTAGCGTTTTTCCATAAACACTGACCATTTCTTCATCTTCTGCCACACG
>CAZBKS010000057.1:0-9054 GCA_964492475.1 uncultured Syntrophomonas sp.
CTGGTTGCTTCTGACAAGGCATAAGAACCGTCCCCATGCCTTAAGAAAATATAAACCTGTTCACTTATAGGAGATTTTCATATAACATAGGTTGGAGATATACTAAAAATAGAAGTAGATAGGATGCATTTTTATGACTAGAGAAAAAGCACTATACGCTGGCTGCCTGGTAACCTCCTGCTTTCCGGAGTATGAGCTTTCCAGTAAACTGATTCTGGAAGCCATAGGCCTCAATACGCATACGCTTCCTGAAGTAACGTGTTGCGGGCAGGTCCTGCAAGGTGTAACTCCCAACTGGATATATATGGCAGGATACAATCTGGCCTTGGCCGAGCAAAACAATATGGACATAGTCAGCCTTTGCGGAGGGTGTATCAATACTTTCAAACGGGTGCAGTTTATGTGCCGGGAGAATCCTGAAACGCTGCTTGATATAAACCGACGGCTGGCCAAAGTAGGACTGGAGTTTCACAATAATGTGAAAACTCAGCATCTTCTGGAGGTTTTGCATGAACACAATGATGAGCTTATTGCGGTCACTAAAAAGCACCTGCCTTTGAGAGCGGCCGTTATGAACCCCTGCCAGGTATATCGGCCTGCGGCGGTTATGAATTTTGACGATTCTGAACATCCCCGGGTTATGGAAAATTTAGTGCATGCGGTAACGGCTGTTATCCCTTATTCACTTCAAGACCAATGTTGCGGGGCTTCTCTTTCCATGAGCAACCTTGAAGCTGCTTATCAGATTGGCCGGTCCCGGTTAGATGAACTCCAACGTAAGGATATCGAAGTTATAATTACGGCCTGTGGAAACTGCCACCTGCTGCTTGATAACAACCAGTCTGCTTATTATAACGGTCATAAAATACCGTGTTTGTTTCTTCCCCAATTGTTGGGCGTTGCCATGGGAATGACAACTGATGAAATGATGATCAATGATTTTGGTATAAGGAGTATCTTAAATAATGTTTGAATCTTGCATAAAATGCGGTATTTGTTATGAAAATTGCTATTTGCAGCATATAGGAATTCCTTCCTTTATTGGCCTTCTTTTTGACGAGGAGGAAGCCAGCTTGTGGACCTGCTCCAACTGTTGGACCTGTCAGGATAGCTGCCCGGTAGGTATTCCTTTAATGGAATTGAAATGGCAGATGCAGCAAGGAGTTCAATCACCGCCCATTTATACCGCCTCACTGGCCAACATACTCAAATGCGGGTATTGCCTGCCTGTTGATCCAGATGACATAAACTCGTTCCGCATCAATGACGGGCTTGATCCCTTAACACTCGCTTCGTCTGCCACTATTGACGTTCTATTACAGAATAAGTAGAAAATTATTAAATTCACTTTATTAGGCATTAAGCTGAATGGTTAAGGGTTAGCATTAAGCATTAACCGTACTCCTTTACACTATTTACGCTTGAACAACAATTCCAGATTCAGAACACATTGTAAAAACAATGGCGCACTCACCGGGAGGATGCAAGAAGACAATTGGAACTTTCCGGAGGTTATTTTCTGTGCCTGCTTGTATTTATATTACATTTGAGGTAATTTATGTATATATGCTTGGGAGGCTGGTCTTTATGCTGGCTAAATTGAATTCCATGGTCTTATCCGGGGTTGACGCGGTGCCAGTAAGAGTAGAGATTGATGTTCAGGGTGGGTTGCCTGCGGTCGAAATCGTTGGTTTGGCTTCTACATCGGTAAAAGAAGCCCGTGAAAGAGTGCGTTCAGCTATTAAAAATACCGGCTTTGCATTTCCCAACCGCCGAATCGTGATCAACCTCTCACCTGCCGATATGAAGAAGGAGGGAACTCATTTCGACTTGCCTATTGCCCTGGGTATCCTCCTGGCATCCGGTCAAATAGAGACTACTCTAACTGATTTCTGTTATATGGCCGGGGAACTTTCTTTGTATGGTGACTTGCAGAAGATAGCCGGAGTCCTGCCTATGGCTTTGGAGCTTGCCAACTTTGATCATCCGATCGATTTCATCATACCTTCTGAGAACGCGGGAGAAGCAACTCTGGTGGAAGAAGTGCGAACGTTTACTGTCTCCACCCTCAAGGAAGCTGTGGACTTCATGACTTCGACCGGTGAGCTGCCCATGGTAGATGTCAAGAATATTAAACAAATAAGCCAGAGGAGCAAAATATTTGACTTTGCCGATGTGAGAGGGCAGGATATCGCCAAGCGCGCCCTGCAGATAGCGGCCGCCGGACATCACAATGTGCTTCTGATCGGTCCTCCTGGCTCAGGAAAGACTATGCTGGCCCGACGCATACCAGGCATACTCCCGGAGATGACCCGCAGCGAAATCCTGGAGACCACTCGCATATATTCAGTTTCCAACCTGCTCAACGAAGATAGGCCGTTGATCCAGGACCGGCCTTTCAGAGCACCGCACAAGAATGCTTCAGCGGTAAGTATCATTGGTGGGGGCAAGGACCCGCGTCCTGGAGAAATCAGTCTGGCTCACAATGGGGTACTTTTTATGGATGAATTGCCCGAGTTTAATCGTGATGTTCTGGAGTCCCTGCGCCAGCCGTTGGAAGATAAAACTGTCACTATAGCCCGAGCTCAGGCCACTTATACCTATCCCTGCAACTTTAGTTTGGTAGGCGCTATGAATCCCTGCCCCTGTGGGAATTTTGGTTCTGATAAGGAATGTCTGTGTACTCCTACTCAGATACAGAAATATCTCAACCGAATCAGTGGACCTCTTTTAGACCGCATGGATATGCATATAGAAATACCACGAGTAAAGTTTGAAGAACTGCAGGATAAGGCACCGGGGGAGAATTCATCTTCTATGCGGGAAAGAGTAAACCAGGCTCAGGAGATTCAAGAGATGCGTTTTAAGGATTTAGATATTAACTTCAATGCCCAGATGCGCCCGGCAGAAATCCGCAGGTACTGTAAACTCGACGAAAAGTCGCAGCAGATTTTTAAAAAGGCTTATGATGCTTTGAATATGAGTGCCCGGGCCTACGACAGGATACTCAAGGTAGCACGTTCTATTGCCGATCTGGAAGTCTCAGATAACATTACCCTTAATCACCTGTCTGAAGCCCTGCGTTACCGTAGCCTGGACAGGAAATACTGGAACACATAGATTATTCTGAATAAACCTCAAATGTTTAAGATGCTTTACAGTATTCACAGGATATTACATTTCTGATATTGCCGACAGAATCAAGATTACGGGCCTCGTAGCAGGATATGAATACAAAATTTAAATTAAGAAGTAATACTGCGATGTTTGTCGAGATGCAGATGCCTCGGGCTTTACATTTAGTGGGTATATATACGGCAAAGATCATGGAATCAATTACATAGCTAATGAAAAATATTATTTCTCAAGCTCCAATATTTTCTTCCGATAGTAGCTGCTATATAATACTGCCCCTTAATTAGTTGCTCCTGAAAAACTCAGCTGATGTATTATCTCATGTAGACTGATTAACCAAAAAGAAGATTAGAATAGTATTGGCTCTGCGAGAGCAAACGCTTATTATTAAGTTAACCAAAGCTATGAATAAAATGGAGGTCATATTATGCTGGATATCTTAAGCAGGCGCAGGAGTATTCGTAAATACCGGGAAGACAAAATTGAGCCGGAAAAAATAAATCAATTGATTAAGGGAGCTTTGCGGGCGCCATCTTCAAGAAATCTAAAACCATGGGAGTTCATAGTAGTAGATGATCGAGATCTGCTGCAAAAGCTGGCCAAAAGTAAAGAACACGGTTCTTCTTTCCTTAAGGGGGCAGCTCTGGGAATTGTTGTTCTTGCCGATCCCGAAAAATGTGATGTATGGATTGAAGATGCTTCTATTGCGTCAATCATACTGCATTTGACGGCAGAATCTATGGGTCTGGGTTCATGCTGGATTCAAATCCGGGAAAGGTGGCATGATCTCGACAGGACGGCAGAGGACTATATTAAAGACTTATTAAGAATTCCGGATAAATATAAGGTTGAATCAATTATGGCTATCGGCTATCCTGCTGAACAAAAATCTCCCCATAATGACAGTGAACTCCAATTCAGCAAGGTTCATCTAAATTCTTATGGCAGTTACTATAACCATGTGTGGTGGTTCTAGAACCAATTAACCAGAGGGATTTCAACCAAACTTGATGGCCCATGTTTGCATAGCGAGTTTAATAAAAATTAATATAAGGCCGATCCACCAAATTTTCCATATTATACTTATGTATTGCTTGCGTTTCGCTTTCTTTTTTTCCATCTCAATTTCCATCTTTTGTACTCTCTCTTTTTCCATCTCAATTGCCATCATTTTTTTCCTATTTTTTTTCAAACTTATCACCTCGAATATACTATTCTTTCCAGGAGATATATTTCCTCCCTTGTACAATATAGTTGTTGATGAATTGCAGACGAAGACTCCAAATGGGGTTGAGCCCCACATAAGGGCACCCCCAAGGACATATTTGGTTATAACCTCGCCAATACGGTCGCGAGATAGCCGTTGAACACGGGTGTGAATCTGCCCGGCATACCATTTGCTTTGAGGCAAGCAGTTGGTGTTTCCCGTGCGTAGACTGACAACGGCATGCTTTGGCATTCAAAATCGCGAATATTACTTTTGTAGTGAAATCAATATTAAACGGACTTTTATAACAAATTGTACAGGGGATCAGAAAGCTGGTGTGGACTATTATTGCATCATAAATTCAATCTCTAATTATTTCCAGTGCTCCTGATTTTTCCATTACCGCTTTGACTTTTTGAATCGAATGCCTGGGGATTTCAACTACCACCAGGATACCTTCCATATTCTGCAGATCATTAATACCCTCGGTATAAGTTTCTGGAGAATCTATGCTTATGCTCTCCGTTTTGGTTTGAATCAAAATTTCTTCTTTCAGCACTTCTTTCTTATTATCTCGCTGTTGTTGATCATCAAGATTGCATATAATCATATCCTTGCGACTTAGTCCCATATTTTTTAGAGTATCGATGAGAAAACTGACCTGCTGGCTGTCCGGCATTCTGGCTGCTAATCGCATAATTACCACCTCCATGTTTAATATTGCATAAATAGGCTGAATTTATGTAACTGTTACCTGTGGTTACTATTTTTAATGAGAGCAAATTAGTTGTATATTTTGACCTTGTATATGGCAACATAAGATTGTTAGAAAAGCATAGTATCATCTAAGGAAAGGGGTTTTTAAATGAGTGGGAGCTGGATAGGAACTATTGTCCGCTTCGTAGTATCAGCGATAGTATTGATGTTGGTAGCTTATTTAGTACCTGGAATAAGAGTAGCAGGTTTCGTAGGGGCAATTCTGGCAGCAGTAGTAATAGCAGGCATCGGTTATCTGATAGAGATGGGATTCGGCAACCGGATTTCTCCTCGTTCCCGTGGGATAGTAGGATTTATCACTGCTGCGGTAGTCATTTATCTGGCGCAGTTTATTATTCCTAATTATCTGTCCGTATCATTAATTGGGAGCCTTCTGGCGGCACTGGTAATAGGACTGGTAGATGCATTCGTTCCGACTGAACTACGATAACAGGGAAAACTATTAGCTTATAAAGATTTTTGTTTAACCAAAATTAAGAATTAAAGAAATAGTCCATAATAGAACTGGTTTGGTTTCTTTATGGACTTTTTTTTATAATAATACTTCTGCTGACAGGAAGATATATTAATATCCTTGGGCGAATCAAGCGTCACCTGTCAGCATGAACCTAAATTACATTAATAAATTAGCCGGCAGCCGTGGGAATTGTTTGACCTCTACTCTAGGCATCGATGAAAAATTAAACATTGCTAATCTGAATAAATACAAGTAAAATAAATAGCGAATATAGTAGGTAGCTGAAAATGCTTATCATATGAACAGTTACCTGGTAAGGGAGATAGCCACATGTTTGGATTTATAGGCAATATAGGGCCCTGGGAATTGATATTTATCTTATTAATTGCTTTGATTGTAGTGGGACCGGGAAAACTGCCTGAAGTTGCCAAGGGTTTGGGCAAGGCTACCCGGGAGTTCAAGAAAGCTACCAGCGGGGTCCAAAAAGAAATAAATGAAGTCATGAAGTTTGAAGATGAAAAGCCCAAACTGGTCAAGAAGGAACCTGCTGTCCAACCGACTGCTGAATCGACAGAAAAAGTCGAAGAAAAGATGAAAGAACAGGATGGCGGTCAGGTGTAATTATACCTGGCAGGTCAATTAATTATACAGTTGAATGCTCTTATCTAGAGAGGTGGAGGGAAAGGCCCGATGAAGCCCGGCAACCGCCCATTGAGGTAAGGTGCCAATTCCTGCAGGATAATCCTGAAAGATGAGAGGGGGCAACAATTTATGGACCCTCTCGTATGAGGGTTTTTGTTTTCCCGTTAATTGCCTGGTTCAAATACAGGGGGGATAATAATTATGACTATCAAAGATATTAATAATATATTGAGACACCGGATTCTGGTGCTGGATGGAGCAATGGGAACCATGCTTCAGAATCAAGGGCTGCAGCCCGGAATATGCCCGGAATGGTTCGGCATTGAAAACCCGCAGGTGCTGGCTGAAATACACTATCAGTATGTGCAGGCTGGATCTGATATTATACAGACTAATACGTTTGGCGGCAATCGCTGCAAATTGTCTGAATTCGGGTTGGCTGAACAGGTAGGGGAAATAAATGCCCAGGCGGTTAAGATAGCCCGGCAGGCATCCGGAAATAAAGCCCTGGTCGCGGCTTCGATTGGTCCCACCGGGAAGCTGCTCTACCCTATAGGGGATGTGGATTTTGATTACTTATATCAGGTTTTTTCAGAACAGGTAGTGGCATGTGAAAAGGCAGGAGCGGACCTTATTTCAATAGAAACCATGACTGATATTGGAGAGATGCGGGCTGCACTTATTGCCGCCCGGCAGAATACCCGCCTGCCGGTTATAGCTCATATGACTTTTGAGAACAGCGGCCGGACCATGATGGGAACTGACCCGCTTACGGCTCTTATTATACTGGAAGCTCTGCAGCCTCTGGCCATTGGTGCCAATTGTTCCGGCGGTGCCAGAGAACTCCTGCCGGTCATAGCGACCATGGGTCGTTATTCCAGTGTATACCTTTCGGTTGAGCCCAATGCAGGGCTGCCCCAGCTGGTTAACGGCCAGACGGTTTTCCCTGATTCTCCGGAAGAGATGGCAGAATATGCCCTTAAACTTCGGGATGCGGGTGCCAATATTATAGGCGGCTGCTGCGGCAGCACCCCTTATCATATACAGGCCATGGCCAAAGCGCTGAAAGGACTTACCCCGGCCCATAGGATTCGCAGGACTCTTTGTGCATTCGCATCCCGCAGCACTCATGTTATGCTGGGAAAAGATCAACCACTTGCCTTCATTGGAGAACGGATAAATCCCACTGCCCGGAAAAAACTGGCGCAGGATATCAGGGAAGGCAGCATGCAGATGGTAGTAGAAGAAGCCAGAAAACAAGCGGCCAGCGGAGCACCTATCCTGGATATTAACATGGGAGTCCCAGGCATCGACGAAGCAGCCGCCATGAAAAAGGCGGTTATAGATATACAGGCAGCAGTAGATATACCGGTGTCAATTGATTCGGTGAACCCGGAGGCGGTAGAAGAAGGGCTGAAAAATTTTGTGGGACGGGCTCTTATTAATTCTACTACCGGGGAAGAAAAGCACCTTAAGGTCATACTCCCCTTGGCCAGGAAATACGGGGCTGCAGTTCTGGGCTTGTGTCTGGACGAAACCGGGATACCAAATAAAGCGGAAGATAGAGTTGGAATTGCCCGCCGGATATATGATCAGGCATTGGAATATGGTCTGCGGGATGAAGATATATATATCGACTGTCTGGTGAAAACGGCCAGTGCTGAGCAGGCTCAGGTGATGGAAACCCTGAAAGCTCTGCAGACAGTAAAAAGAGATTTGCCGGTTAGAACCGTGCTGGGGATCAGCAATGTTTCCCATGGTCTGCCGGCCCGGGAAATTTTAACCTCTGCTTATCTGGCCATGGCCTGGGCAGCCGGTTTGGATTTGCCCATTATGAACCCCTTTGATGAAAAAGTAATGGATATTACCCGGGCAGCAGCAGTACTGCTTAATCGTGATGTCAATTGCACCGGGTATATTGAGAAATACAAGGATTATAAATCAGGAGGTACCGACCATACCGGGCTGCCCAGACACCCGGTGTGTTCGATGTGCAACATACCAGATTTGATTCTGGAAAAGCCCATAATTGCGGACATTACTGGGCCCGGAGCAGGTGCGGAAGAAAAGCCAAGCGAATCAGGTATTGGTCCGCTTTTACAGCAGGCAGTTCTTAAAGGAGATCGAGATAATATTGAGTCCCTGCTGAGCCAGGCTCTACTCGAAGAAAAAATGGAGCCTCTGCAGGTGGTAAATACTTATCTTATTCCAGGGATTGAAAAAGCCGGGCAGTTATATGATGAAAAAAAATACTTTCTGCCTCAGCTGATGATGGCGGCTGATACTATGAAAAAAGCATTTGCTTTTGTTAAACCTCATCTTAAAGGAGATGAAGGGAAAAGCAGTGGAGTAATTGTTATGGCCACAGTTGAAGGAGACATTCATGACATTGGCAAGAATATAGTATGTGTCCTGCTGGAGAATTATGGCTTTAAAGTAATAGACTTGGGTAAAGATGTAAAAGCTGCTGATATTCTGGATGCGGCTGTAAATCAAAAGGCGGATATTATTGGCTTGAGCGCTTTAATGACTACTACCATGCCCCGCATGAAAGATGTTATTACCGGAGTCAAGGAAAAGGGTCTTAAATGCAGGGTGATTGTCGGAGGAGCAGTCTTGAATCAGGATTACGCTGATCAGATTGGTGCTGATGGATACGGGGAAGATGCTCGTAAAGCAGTATTGGTTGCCCAAAGTCTATTAAGACTATATTAAAGGAATTGTTTTGAAATAATATTAGCTGTAAATACCGATAAAAATTTTGAAATAATGTTAGGGGGGCAAATATGTCATATCAAAAGAGTTATGAAGAAATAAACGAAAGAATAAGAAAAGG
>CAZBKS010000058.1:0-9029 GCA_964492475.1 uncultured Syntrophomonas sp.
CAGTGGCACATTGAATACCGCAGGTTTGTGCAAGGATTGAGCTCAGACCGCTTGAAAGCCATTGAGAAACTTATTCATTCACCCGTTCAGGTGGGCTGAGTTTTTGAGCCTGTACTTACCGCAGCACCTAAATCTGCCGGGGACAAAGCTGACTTACAAGCGTACTGCACATGCGATATTAAATTCTAAATCGACCTGGGCTTCTGACAGCAGCTCTTTACAGGAAAATAAAAAAATTTAACTCCTCGATTTCAGGCAGATATATTATAATACAAAAGAAGTGGAGCGGCTTGCGTTTGGCAGGCCGTTTCGATTTGGGTATTTATTCTTAAACAGCGGTTATTATCGAAATAATTCCTGGAATGTTTATAAAAAGAATATCCTACTAAGGCTGCTATCAAAAGGCTCGATTATATGCTCACGGCAGTTTCGTTAATGGCGAAAAATGTTATAATTTACTTCAAGCGGTTATTGATTCAAAGAAGACGTTAAAACGGAGGTCGATTATGAAAGAAACATTTGTTAACCTGGACCAATTAAAGGAGATTACCAAAAAATATCCGACCCCCTTCCATTTATATGATGAGAAAGGGATTAGAGAAAACGCACGCAGGTTACATCAGGCATTTGACTGGAATAAGGGGTTTAAAGAGTATTTTGCAGTAAAAGCTACTCCTAACCCGGCAATATTAAAGATATTAAAGGAAGAGGGCTGTGGGGTAGACTGTTCATCATATACAGAACTGATGATATCTGATGCAGTTGGGTTTTCTGGAGATGAAATCATGTTTTCATCCAATGTTACACCCGAGGAGGATTTTGTTTTAGCCCGGAGATTAAACTCTACCATCAACCTGGATGACATAACTCACATTGAATTTCTGGACCGGGCAGCAGGGATTCCGGAAACGATAAGCTGCCGGTTTAATCCCGGCGGTGATTTTACGATCAACAACGCTATAATGGATACTCCCGGAGAAGCGAAGTATGGGTTTACCCGGCCCCAGCTGAGTGAAGGATTCCGGTTGCTGCAGGAAAAAGGAGTGAAACATTTTGGCCTGCATGCCTTTTTAGCCAGCAACACCACTGATAATAAGTATTATCCAGCTCTGGCCAGGATATTATTTGCCACTGCAGTGGAATTAAAGCAGGAAACAGGAGCTCATATTGCCTTTGTAAATTTCTCAGGTGGTGTTGGCATACCTTACCGGCCCGAACAGCAAACAGCAGATATATTTGATATTGCCGGAGAAGTGCGAAAAGTGTATGAAGAAATACTGCTTCCAGCCGGCATGGATGATGTGGCCATATACACGGAACTGGGAAGGTTTATGACCGGTCCCTACGGCTGCCTGGTCGCTGCCGCGATACATGAAAAACATATTCACAAGGAATACATAGGTTTGGACGCCTGCGCTGCCAACTTGATGCGTCCGGCCATGTATGGAGCCTATCACCATATCACGGTCATGGGCAAGGAAGACCAGCCCCTGGATCACAAATACGATGTCACCGGCGGCCTGTGCGAGAACAATGATAAATTTGCTATTGACCGAATGCTTCCGAAGATCGATATTGGTGACCTGCTGGTGATACATGACACAGGAGCCCACGGATTTGCGATGGGTTATAACTACAACGGCAAACTGCGTTCAGCTGAAGTTCTATTAAAAGAAGATGGCTCCAGTGAACTGATTCGCCGAGCGGAAACTCCGGCAGATTACTTTGCCACCTTTGATTTTGATGATAATCTGCAGAGTGCATTCATAACCAAATACCCGAAGATTTTTAGGATTTAAGGCAGAATAACCCGTAAGGCGGGGGTATTGTCAGTAAGGCTCAACATTCAGATAATGGCTGTTGAGCCTTTTTGTTTTTGAGTTAGGAGTTTGGCTGACTAAAAAATACTGTGTGTAAAAATATGTAAATATAAACTATAATAGAACATAGGTTCGTGGGGTTCCCCGACTGCGTTTCAGCAGAAGGGGGTGATGAAGAGTGAATACATATGAAGTTTTGTTATTCATTGCTATGGTATTATTCATTCTAGCTCTCATAACGAAGTAGAGCTACCGGCTTAATAGCACTGGTAGCTCTCTAGCAATAAGCAATTTTTGCTGGAATCGTTGTTGGGGGTGATCAGCCCCACGAATCCTAATTTATTTATATCATAAGGCGAACAGTAATTCAATAAATTTCAATAACAGTCTTGTTGCAAACATTCCAGAGTCACTAATTGCTCCTGTAACAGGGAGAAAGAAGCAGCAAAGAATTCCAGCATGAGGGCAATAATTAAGATATAAAAAAGCAGGACAGTTTTAATTATATTTTTATATGATACATCGCCTGCAAAAAGGATCAATTTAAACAAATCACCATCTTCGCTTATTTTCACAACCTTTTCATTTTTTTCTCAAAATTTCCTCAGATATTCGGATAAGTAAAATTTACCATCTATAAAACAATTTATAAATATAAAGCCGCTGGGTAGACTCCACTTCAGCTGTCTGGCCTTGGCATATAGACTTGATTGTTCGGGGAATATGCTGTATAAGACCGAGGGAGTGAGAATATTAAAGTACGAAGTGTCCTGTGGCGCTTACTGGAACACAGCCGGGTCTATTGTAATGTTGATGGAGAATAACTATTTGGTTGGCAAGGAAATACCGCCGATGAGGTCATCTAAATGACATATTGACAGGGGAATGTGAATAGGAATAGAATGTTTTTAATAAAACTGAGTGGTCAATATTAGTACTGAGCAGACAGGAGGAGTCATGATGGTCAGCATGAGGGAAAGGGAGAAGGAGTTTAAAAAGCAGATTATTGCAGATGCAGCATATAGTTTACTGTCTGTTAAGCCTTACGAATCTGTAACCGTTGATGATATTGCAAAGGCGGCAGGATGTGGGAAGGGGACGCTCTATCAGTATTTTGAAAACAAAGATCATATTCTGGCTTATCTGGTATCAGTAGATGTAAAGCACTTGTGTGAGGAAATAGAAGAAAAATGTTTGAAAAACCCGGATATACAGGAAGCAATATATAATTACATGCTGCTGCACTATAATTACTACCAGGCCAACCACCAGATATTTTCTTCCTGGCTGCGTCGGAGCCTGGAGGCAGGTATTCAGCCTGAATGGGAACAGGATGTGCTTGCCATGAGGGAAGAAAAGCTTCAGATGATGACCAAGGTTTTGGCAAGAGGAATCAAAAATCAATCCCTTATAGAAGTTGATCCATATCAACTGGCCAGCTTGCTGGAAAATATATTCAGAGATATTACTTACAGTCTGCTGGATAAAGAACAAGAGGAAGAAGATCTGGAGAAGGTAATGGAGTTGGTGAAAATGGTTATCAGCAACGGTATTTTTCTCAATCAGTCATTACGGGATGCCAAATAATAAATGGGTTAATAAGGTTGGTAATTTATAAAAAAAGATGACAATGCGAAACCGTCACCATTGTCATCCATGGGGAGGTATTAATCATGATAGACCAAACTCCAGGAAAAGGGAAAAAGATCGTAATTCTTATTTTAGCGCTGGCACTGCTTGTGGGCACCGTATCAATACTTGGATATTTTTATAAGCATCAGCAAGTGCTGGCAGCAGATAGGAATGGACTAAACGTTACTGGTACGGTAGAGGCCAGAACGGTCATGGCATCTTTTAAGGTGGCGGGGAAGATTGAAAACATTATGGTAGAAGAAGGGGATGAAGTACAGAAGGGACAGGAACTGGCGGCACTTGATAGTCGTGAACTGGAAGCCAAGGTAATGCAGGCCCAGGGAGCATGTGAAGCAGCGCAGGGGCAGCTTATACAAGCTGGAACTGCTGTTCCTCTGACCAGTCAGCAGATCGATGCCAAAATAACTCAGGCTCAGGCCGTGGTGGATAAAGCTGAAGTGGGTGTTACCAATGCCGGGCAGCAACTGGAGCGGGTACAGGCACTTTATGCCGGAGGAGCTGTTTCAAAACAGCAGTTAGATCAAGCCCAGAATGCATATGATGCAGCTGTGAATGATCTGGAGGCAGCTCAGGGCCAGTATGATGAAGCCCGTTCAGCCCGTTTGACAGTCGATGTGGCAGAATCACAATGTTCAGCGGCATCTGGTCTATATAAACAGGCACAGGGAGCACTTGCCGAGGCTCAGGCTTACCTGGATAATACTGTACTTACGGCTCCCATCTCCGGATATATTACCGGTAAAATGCTGGATGAAGGAGAAATGCTTAATGCAGGTACGCCTGTTTTTGAGATAAGTGATTTAAAGCATACCTATGTAAGTGTTTTTGTGGATGAGACGAAAATAGGCTTGGTTAAACTCGGACAGGAAGTAGATATAAGCGTAGATGCTTATCCCGATCAAGTATTTATCGGGAATGTGGTATGGATTAGTGATGCCGGGCAGTTTGCCGTAAAGAAAGCTGTCAGTGAACAGGATTCACATGATATACGAAGTTTTGAAGTGAAAATCGATGTACCCAATGATGATTTGCGTTTAAAGACTGGAATGACGGCTACAGCTGCCATAATTAATGAGGGAAACTAATTATGGAGCAAAATGATGACATGAAAGAAATACGGGTAATTTCAGTTAATAATCTGGTACAGGTTATTTCCCGACAGGTGGTGCTGGACGATGTAAATCTGGAAGTAGCAAAAAATGAGTGTCTGGGAATATACGGAAGCAGAGGCAGTGGAAAAACTAGTCTGCTGCATATCATGGCAGGAATAGATCGGTATAAATCCGGCAGGGTTGAGATACTGGGATGTAATGTGCGTAAAGATCAGAGTTTTAAGAAACATACCGGTTTATTAACCCAGAAGCAGAGCCTCTTCAGAGATCTAAGAACCGCAGAAAATTTTGAACTTATAGCAGCCTTAAAAGATGCCTCCAGGCAGGATATAGAAAGGGTGATTGATGATTTTGAGCTTAAACCATACCTTAAAGAACCGATTACTATGCTGGAAGGCGGAATTTACCAGCGGGTATCTCTGGCCTGTGCCATGCTTAATTCACCGCAATTACTAATACTTGACGAGGTAATTAAAGACATTGATTTATATTCCCGCCATTTGATTGTAAAATGTTTAAAAACTTTTAAAAATCAGGGAGGAACCCTGGTATGCGGTTTCAGTAATATAGAATTTTGCAAATATATGGACCGGGTTGGCTGGTTGGAAAACAAACAGCTAAGTATTATGACCCCAGAAGAAGCCCGAGATAAATATAACAATTTGGACCGGTCTATGGCGGACAGGTTGGGTAACACTCATGCGTAAATATTTGTTAATAATGAAGCGTGAATGTTTGTACATATGGCGCGACCGAACCCTTAGAAACATAATAATCTTCGGTCCTATATTGGGGATCTTGCTATTTGCTTACCTGTATCGTATGCAGGTTATTCAGGAAATACCCACTGCCATAGTAGATTTGGATCACAGTAGTCAGAGCTGCGAACTTAGAGAGAACTTTGAAGCTGCTGAAAACCTGAAAGTAACCGACTATCCGGCAGATTATCGTGATATGGAAACTATGATAAAAAATGGGGATATAGTGGTCGGAATCGTGATTCCAGAAGGCTATGGAAAAAACATTACTCTGAAAAGGCAGACCAGAATACTGGCAGTAATTGATGGCAGTAATGTAACCTTTGCTACTCCCGCCTCCAGTGCAATAATGGAAGTTACCGCAACGATAAGTGCTGAAACCGGTATAAAAATCCTGGTGGGAATGGGGATGACTCTTGATGAGGCCCAAAATGCTTTTCAGCCCATAGAGTTCAGGCAGGAAGCCTGGTATAATCCTACACTCAATTATGCTTATTTTCTAATACTGGCTTTAGTTTTAAACATCTGGCAGCAGTGCTGTACCATGACTGCCGCTGTAAATGTGATAGGTGAAATTGGAATGAGCAGCTGGCTGCAGATTAAAGCATCAGGAATATCAAAGTTGGCTTTATTTGGTTCCAAGTCCATCGTACACTTGACAATTTTTATGCTCTTAGTGCTGCCGGTATATTTTCTCGCTTTTGTGATCTTTAAACTCCCACTGCATTGTGATTTTGGACTTTTATTACTATTTACCTTCGTATTTTCTATAGCCATACACAGTATAGGAACTATGATGTCCAGCCTGACCAATAACGCGGTAGATTCAAGCAGGTTAGGAATGATGGTGGCACTGCCCTCATTTGTTTTATGTGGTTATACCTGGCCTTTGGAAGCGATGCCGGCAGTGATTCAGAAAGCGGCCTGGATACTTCCTCAGACCTGGTTTTTTCAGGGATACAACTATATGGTTTTTAAAGGAGCAGAATTTAATATGCTGTCCGATTATTTCGTGGCCATGCTGATTATAGCAATGCTGTGTTATGGAATAAGCATTACAGCCGTAAGATGGTTGGAGAGGTGATAGGATGCGCAGTATAATTAAAATCGCTTATTATGAAGTGCTTCATATACTGAAAGACCCCATTCTTTTTGTAGTCGTGTTTCTGGCGCCGATAGCCTATGTTACCCTTTTTGGTGCGGTATATTTTTCAGGACTGCTAAGCAATATACCTATGGCTATAGTTGACCTGGATCATTCCGAATTATCCAGAAAGATTGAAAACGCTTATGCCAACAGCCCATACTTCAATATAGTTGAAGATGTTGATACATATGAAAAACTTCAAACAGCTATGCAGATTGGGAAAATTCGGTCCGGAGTGGTAATCCCGGAAGATCTGCACAAAAACACCTTACTGCACAGGCATGCGGAAGTGCTCACGGTGTATGATGGTTCTAATTTGGTATGGGGATATAATATTCAGAAAAAGAATCTCGAGGTAATAAAACAATTCAGTTCAGAAAATACGATTGCTTATCTGGCCGGGAAAGGTCTAAACAGTGGGGATATCAGCAGCATCGTTAATGCAGTAGATTTCAACACCACTGCCTGGTATAACCCAAATTTAAATTATACCTATTTTTTATTTATGGGTCTGGTAATGATGATACTGCATCAGCTAGGTCTTTTATCGGTTGGCTTGACTGTCAGCAGGGAAAAGGAGCGGCATTCCTGGGTGCAGTATTTATCTTCTACCCTTTCTGTTCAGCAGATTATTATGGGCAAATGCCTGCCCTACTTCATAATAAATTTTTTCAACTATACGCTTTTGCTGTGGGTTTCAGCTCAATTTATACATGTCAAAATCGAAGGCGGGATATTACTTATTATTCTCCTGGGACTGCTTTATGATATTATCATTACTTTTACCGGTTTCTTTATATCTCTGAAAGCGTCTAATTCTCTGCAAATCACCCGATGTTTATTGCTGCTGTCGATACCACTGTTCTTTTTATCAGGCTATACCTGGCCCTGGGGGTACATTCCGCTGACTATTAGTTCGATAGGGAAAATAATGCCTTACAGTTGGATGGCCCAGGGATTTAGAATGGTTACTCTTAAGAACCTGGGAATTGAAGAAGTAGGAGTAATAATACTGGTAATGGCACTTATGGCTCTAGCAGCAATAATAATCAATATGACCTTTAATAAAACACAAAAACCAGCCCAGGAAACACCCCTGTCAGTTAACGCTGGTAATTCATATCCCCGTAAGAGACATGTCAACTGGATATAGCTTGCAGTTCAGGTAGGGACTATTCTTGATTTGCAAACTTAGCCTGGAATCCATTTGTTTGGGTAAAACAGGTTGAGTGTAAAAATATGGGATTAATGTTATAATAGAACATAAGTTCGTGGGGTTCCCCGACTGCTTTCCGGCAGAAGGGGGTGATAATGAATGAATACATTTGAGGCCCTATCATTTATGGTCATCATATTGTTTATTCTAGCTCTCATAATGAGATAGAGCTACCGGCTTAATAGCCCTGGTAGCTCTTCAGCAGATATCATTTTTGCTGGATTCGTTGTTGGGGGTGATCAGCCCCACGAATCCTAATTTATTTATACCATAAGGCAATCAGTGTTTCAATTTATTTCAATAACATTCTTGACCAAAATATAGTAATTTTAAATTGATCCTAAAACAGGGAGCTTTTTCAGGTTTTAACGCGATCCGGGGAGACAGGCTGCAGGATAGTCTCGGCTGCAGAAGTTATAGATGTATGATATGACGATAATTAACAGTTTTCTGTGATTATAATCAAAAGCATCGGCGGTCCGGAACAGGACCATCAAGTGTTACAACAAAACCGGGCCTTCAAAAGCCCGGTTTATCTTACTTTATAATGGCAGGGGAGAGAGGCCTCGAACCCCCAGCCCCTGGTTTTGGAGACCAGTGCTCTGCCAATTGAGCTACTCCCCTGCATTTGACAATGCTATATAAGGCATCATCAGCAGAATCAATTCTAGCATATATTCGCTACTGCATCAAGAGTGTATTTTTACCGTTTATTTTCATTCCTGAAGGGATCAAGGAGCAGGCTGATAACTTTCAAGTCAGTATTTCGTCTGAATGCTTGCGAATCATTTATTATTCCATCGGGACGGCGCTGCAGCAGCGGGGTTAATCCTTGCAGATATCTACTCATTTCAATAAAGCAGTAAAT
The DNA here is from genome assembly GCA_964492475.1 of uncultured Syntrophomonas sp. GTDB lineage: Bacteria > Bacillota > Syntrophomonadia > Syntrophomonadales > Syntrophomonadaceae > JAAYJK01. The sequence continues at coordinate 8,575 of CAZBKS010000058.1, forward strand.
ATGGCTGAATCATTGAAACAGAAAATAACAGGAATTATTACAAATGAACCTGACACGTACAGATGCTCACCCTGATAATACGGTACAGAAAAATGCTCAGCGCTGGTAAACGGGAATTTCATCCGTAATCTCTTTAACAATCTCTACCAGGCCCATAAACTTACTTCCTTCATACCAGGGTGACTGGATAATGAGCTTCTTCTGCCCATCTTTTTCGCTTATGTAATAGTTCTCAACCTGCTTTTCCAACATGGTGCTAATTTTCTTCTGGGTTTCAGGTGGGTGACAGTCCAGGAGAGGTTTTCCGATCAGTTCATATCCTCCATATTTTGCAAAAAGCAGTGCTGATTTTTCATTCATGGCTATGATAATACCCCTGGTATCACAAACCGTTATAGCGGCGGGGAAATCGTGTACCCATCTTGCACTCATTATAAATCCTCCCGAAACTGTTT
>CAZBKS010000059.1:0-8942 GCA_964492475.1 uncultured Syntrophomonas sp.
CTGCTGCTTCATTTTTTAGATGTCATTAGAGAATCCAACCGGTATGCTGATTAGCAAAAAGCTCTTTTCTAGCGTCTTTTATGGGACCGGATCATATCCTCCCTCATGAAATGGATGACATCTGCTAATTCTCCTAACTGATAACCATCCCCCTTTTAATATGCCGTATTTTTGGATTGCCTCAATAGAATATGCAGAACAGGAAGGATAGAATCGACATGTAGGTGCCGTTTTCAGGAACTTTAGTTTTTGATATCCTTTTATTATTCCTATTAATATTCCCTTTAACATAGCCCTGCTTTCCTCATGACTCTCATATATTCATTATTCAGTTCATCCAAGCTTGCTGCATTGATTGCAGGTCGGGCCACGATTACTACATCTACACTATCCTTTATATCATTCATATTACTATATACAATTGTTCTAAGCCTGCGTTTGGCACGGTTTCTATGTACCGCATTACCAACTTTTTTGCTGGCCACAAAACCGTAGCGGCTGTATTTCTTTTCTCCGGGAATAATAAACACCACCATGAATCTTGCTGGTATTTTTTTCCCTTTTTTATATATATTATTATATTCTTTTTTTTTATTTATTCGGTACTCTTTATTTAACATAAATACCTTCTTATACAAATCCGATTTCTTTATCGAATAAAACAAAAGGCCGTTTTTACGACCCTATGCAGAAATTAATTTTCTTCCTTTTTTCCTTCTACTTGCCAGTACCCTTCTTCCTTCAGCAGTTGCCATTCTCTTTCTAAAGCCATGAACTTTTTTTCTCTGTCTATTCTTAGGCTGGAATGTTCTTTTCATCTTATCTATCCTCCTCTTTTGTCAGCACCTTATAATTATATTTATATGTGCCCCTCTATGTCAAGAATTCAAGGGCTTATAACCCTTCTAAAAATAATTTTTATCTGTTATGATTATACTATATTTTTACTAATATCCAAATTGGACTATTCCTGCTATTTTATAGAGATGTTATCCAGATATCCACAGCTATAAAACTTATTAACAACAATTTTTTACACAAATCAACAGGAGGATGGCCTTAATGTCATTAGATTACTCGGTTTTATGGAATAAAGTCCTGGCCGCTATGCGTGAAGAAACCGACTCAACCAGTTTTGATATCTGGTTTTCAATGGTTAAGTTCCACAGTGTTAAAAACGATAATGTATATATAATAGTACCTAATACTCTTACTAAAGACTGGATAGAATCCAGATACCTGACTATAATTCAGGCCAAATTTAAAGAACTTACTAATCGTAATATAAATCTTATTTTAACTACCGAGCCCTTTGTCGATAATGGATCATTGTCACCTACATTAAATACGAAATATACCTTTGACTCTTTTGTAGTAGGCAATAGTAACCGATTTGCTCATGCCGCATGTTATGCCGTGGCAGAGTCGCCTTCTAAAGCCTATAATCCCCTTTTTATTTATGGTGGGGTTGGATTGGGGAAGACTCATTTAATGCAGGCTATAGGGCACCAAATATTAAAAAAATATCCTCACTATACAGTAATGTATGTATCATCTGAACAGTTTACTAATGATCTTATTAGTTCCATAAAAGACGATAATACCTCTGGTTTCAGAAATAGATACCGCAGCATAGATGTGCTCATGATTGATGATATTCAATTCCTGGCTGGCAAAGAAAGAACTCAGGAAGAGTTTTTCCATACTTTTAATACTTTATACGAGTCCAATAAGCAGTTGGTGATATCCAGTGACCGACCTCCCAGGAGCATACCTACCCTGGAAGACCGCTTGAGAAGCCGTTTTGAATGGGGATTGATAACTGATATTCAGCCTCCCGATTTGGAAACCAGAATCGCTATATTGAGAAAGAAAGCCCAGTCCGAAAATTTAAACGTTCCTTATGATATTCTAGATTATATAGCTAATTCCATCGATTCAAATATTAGAGAGTTGGAGGGTGCTCTAATTAGATTAATTGCCTATGCTACCATTAGTGATAAACCCTTGATAATGAGCACAGTTACGGAAGCTTTGAAAGATATTCTTCCTCCTCCCAGTCCCAGGAAAATAACTATAGAGTTCATTCAAAAAGAAGTATCCGGATACTATGGTTTGGATATTCGGGAGTTGATTTCAAAAAAAAGAAACAAACATATTTCTTATCCCCGGCAGATTGCTATGTTCTTGTGCCGGAAATTCACAGATGCTTCCTATCCGCAAATAGGTGAGCAATTTGGAGGTAGAGATCACACTACGGTAATGCATGCCAACGACAAAATTGAAAAAGAACTCGTAAATGATCAAGAAGTTGCAGTTACTATTAAGGAAATATGTAAGAATATAGACCCAAATTATTCAATATAATAATACAAGTTATGCACACTTTTTTATACTCCTTTATTGCCCGTAGCTTGATTATCGTGGCCTTTATCCACATATCCACTGCGACTACTACTACAACTACTATTTGTTAATAAATAATTAATTAAATAAAGGCTTTTTGCGAAAAATTTAAAAATATGATTCCCCGGAGGTAATTATTGATGAAATTTGTTATTGAAAAAAAAGAACTCTCTGCTATTTCCAGTTTGGTTTATAGGGCCGCATCCAACAAAAATACTATTCCCATATTATCTGGTATACTGATCCAGGTTAGCAAAGAAAAAGGTTTAACTATGACTGCTACTGATATGGATATAGGTATTATAGCTTCTACCCAGAACATAGAAATTTTAGATGAGGGTAAAGCCCTGGTTAATGCTCATTATTTTGCTGATTTTATAAAACTACTGCCTGATGGAATGGTAATTATCGAACTCAATGTCGAGGCCTCAAAATTAAACATTAACTACGGGCGATCTTCTGGTTTTATAAATATATATCGGGATTTTGAATACCCTAATTTACCACTCGAAAAAATGGAGCAAAAAATGGTGCTACCTCAAGCGGTGTTAAGAGAAGCCCTGCGCAAGACCTATTTTGCTGCAGCTGCCAATCACTTCCGACAGGTCTTTACCGGTGTTCTATTTGACCTTGCAGAAGACCAGCAATTAAAAATAGTAGCTTCCGATACCCATAGATTAGCTTACTATAATTATCAACTGGAAAACGACCACATAAACCCGATTGGCTTTATTATTCCGATTCGGACCGTAAATGAACTTTTGAGGGTTCTTAACGAAGATGAAGAAGAAATTAATATTTCTTTCAGCGAAAACAATGTTATTTTCCATAAGGATAATTTTATTCTATTGTCCAGACTAATAGAAGGGAATTATCCCAATTATAGACAGGTGATACCATCAACATCAACATCCAGTGTTTTAATCAGGAGCAATTCTATATTGAATGCACTGGAGCGAGCTAAAACTATGCCCACCGATGATAAGCTAAAAATACAGCATGTACAATTCAAGTTTAACGAAAGCGAAGTTGTTATTAACGCTTATTCAGAGGTTATGGGGGAATTGGAAGAAGTTATTGAAGATATGCAAATAGAGGGAGAAAAAGAAGTCAAAATCGCTTTCAACACTAATTATTTTCTGGATATTGCAAAAATTATGCAGTCAGAGTGCAATAACATGGAGATAAGTTTGTCTGGATCAATTGGACCTGCTATAATAAAGAATCCAGATAATGACAATTATCTGTATGTACTGGTTCCACTGCGTACTGGCAATTAAAGGAGTAAGGTTTTAGGATTGAAGCTCAAAAAGATTGACATCTCAAATTTTAGAAATATAAACCACCTGGAATATACGGCAGCACCTGGTCTAAATGTTTTTATGGGAGATAATGCCCAGGGAAAAACCAATATACTGGAAGCAATATTTGTGTTGGCCACCGGCAGTTCTTTTCGAACCAATAACGATCGCTTGATGGTTAAGCATGAAACAAATAATTTTAACTTGAAAGCTGTTCATTTAACTGACAGCAGAGATATAAGTACTGAGATCGATTATCATTTAAACCGGGGCAAACAGATTAAAATAAACTGCAAAAAGACCAATCAAAATAACCAGAATCGTCTGAGAGTAGTTGTTTTTACTCCAGACGATTTATATTTGGTTAAAGGAAGTCCATCCCGAAGACGACATTATATAGACTATATTTTGAAAGAAGTTTCCAGCGAATACAGACTTTTGATAGATAATTATTATAAAATATTAAAGAAAAGAAATGAATTATTAAAAAAAAGCCCGGTTAATATTAGTACGTATGAGCTGTTAAATGAATTATTTATAGAATATTCTGCCAAAATAATTACAGCGCGCATTAATTTTGTTAATTTATTAGATAGTTTGGTGATAAAGAATTTCAGGCAATTGAATGAAGAAGCAGGGGTAATTAAGATAAAATATGCATTATCCTTTCCCATGCAGGACGATAAAGTAAATTATAAGACACTCACAGAGAATTTAATAAAGTATCTGGAAGAAAATAAAGAAAACGAGATAAGAAGAAAAAGCACGTTGGCAGGCCCCCATCTGGATGATATAAATATCTATCTGGACAATAAACCGGCTCGTCTTTTTGCTTCTCAAGGACAGCAGAGAAATATAGTCGTAAGCTTAAAATTATCCGAGGTTTATGCATTTAAAGAATTAAGTGATTACTACCCGGTCTTTTTACTTGATGAGGTACTGGCAGAATTTGATGAGCAGAGAAGGAGCAGTTTGTTGAAACAGATAAGTAATTCAGACTATCAGACTTTCCTGACTTCAGTAGTTAATGATATGATTAGCAGCTTTGACGGTAAAATTTCGATAGTAAAGAACGGGGAAATAGAAAGAAATACCTAGAATAGCCAGATTATTGGACTCCAAGGCTAAACGTGAGCTTTGCGAACACAAATTGCACCCTTAGTTGTGCCATAATAAAAATGGAGGCACATCAGTTGCCCCGTTAACGGGGTGGTCCCCGAAGGGGGCTTCCTGTTATACTGGTAGGGGTTGTTTTATATGGATGAGCTCAGGCTCAATTTACTAACTCAAAAAAATGGAGGTAGCAGCATGTATGTTCATTTGGGGAACAATTACATTATATCGGGAGAAAAAATAGTAGCGGTCTTGAATTACCAAAAACCAGTCTCGGCTGATCTGCAAGAGATAGTTGATATAGCCCGACTGGAAAACAAACTAATTAACATAAGCGACAATGGCAAAGAAAAAGCAGTTATTGTATGTGACGACAAGATATTCTTATCTCCAATTTCATCGACAACTTTATATAAAAGAGCTTTTAATTATTATAAGGAGGTTTAAGTTTTGGAAGGTCCGTTAAATGGATATAATGCTTCAGATATCCAGGTATTAGAAGGTCTTGAGGCAGTTAGAAAAAGGCCGGGGATGTACATAGGAACAACTGGGCCTAAAGGCCTGCACCATCTGGTATTTGAAATAGTTGATAATAGTATAGATGAGGCCGTGGGGGGATACTGCAACGAGATAAAGGTTATTATCCATGAGGATAATAGCGTATCCGTATGTGACAATGGTCGAGGAATACCAGTAGATATCCATCCTCAAATAGGAATTCCGGCCCTGGAAGTAATAATGACTACCCTGCATTCGGGAGGAAAATTTGGCGGCAGCGGCTACAATATATCCGGAGGTCTTCATGGAGTTGGCCTATCCGTTGTAAATGCACTTTCCAGCATCATGGATGTTACCGTAAAGCGTGACGGATTCATATACCGGCAGTGTTATGAGCAGGGGATACCCGTGGGGGAAGTTGAACAATGCGGCAGTACAAATGAAAATGGTACGGTTATACATTTTCTTCCAGACCCCGAAATATTTGAAATTACCACATTTGAGAAAGAGATAATTGAACAGCGCTTGAGAGAGTTGTCCTTCCTGAATAAGGGCTTGAAAATTACCCTTTTGGATGAAAGAGAAGAGGAGCCTAAAGTAAAGGATTTTCACTATAATAACGGATTAAAGGACTTTGTGGCTTACATAAATAAAAAGAAGGAAGTCATAAATGAAAAACCTATTTATTTTGAAAGCAAAAAAGAAGACGTCATCGTAAACATTGTCATTCAATATAACAATGGCTATAACGAGAGTTTATATTCCTATGCTAATAATATAAGAACTCAGGAAGGCGGAACCCACGAAATAGGTTTTAAGAATGGCCTGACCAGGGTAATTAATGATTTCGCGAGGAGAAGTAACTTTTTAAAAGAAAATGACACCAATCTATCGGGAGAAGATATTCGTGAAGGAATAGTGGGAATCATATCCGTTTTAGTTAAAGAACCGCAGTTTGAGGGTCAAACCAAGACCAAATTGGGAAACACATTTATCAGAAGCATAGTAGAGAGCGCGATTTTTGAAAACGTGGAAGACTATTTAAATGAGAACCCGGTAATAGCTAAAAAAATATTGGATAAAGCTATCTCAGCCCGGCGCGCTCGCGAAGCCGCCAGAAAGGCCCGGGAGTTAACGAGAAGAAAAAGCGCCCTGGAATCCACCAGTTTGCCCGGCAAACTTGCTGATTGCAGCAGTAAAGAAGCGGAACTGTGTGAAATGTATATAGTAGAAGGAGATTCAGCAGGAGGTTCGGCCAAACAGGGAAGAGACAGAAATTATCAAGCTATACTGCCATTAAGAGGGAAAATACTCAATGTGCAGAAAGCCCGGCTGGATAGAGTGCTGGCCAGTGAAGAGATCAAAGCTCTGATAACCGCCATAGGAACCGGGATCGCCGAGGATTTTGACATTAAAAGAGCCCGATATCATAAGCTGTTTATTATGACCGATGCGGATGTGGATGGCTCACATATTCGGGTCTTGCTGCTTACCTTTTTCTATCGCTATATGCGCCAGCTGATCGAAGAAGGATATATTTACATAGCTCAACCGCCTCTTTTTGGGCTAAAAAGGGGAAATGATATGCATTATTTTCATAAGGAAGAAGACATGAATGAATTTCTGAGTGAAAACAAACAAAAATGGACGGTACAGCGGTACAAGGGTCTGGGTGAAATGGATGCCGAACAGCTCTGGCATACCACCATGGATCCAGACAATAGAACCATACTTCAGGTTAATATAGATGATGCTATACGGGCAGATGAAATATTCTCTGATTTGATGGGGGAAAACGTACAGGCCCGAAAGGACTTTATTCAAGAAAACGCAATATATGCTACTAACCTGGATATTTAGGGGTGAATTATAAGTGGGAGAAAAAAACTTGTTTGAAAGAATCTTACCGATAGACATAGAAAAAGAAGTAAAAAAATCATTTTTGGAATACTCTATGAGCGTAATAGTATCCCGGGCCATTCCCGACTTTCGGGATGGCTTAAAGCCGGTTCATCGCAGAATACTGTACGCTTTATATGATCAGGGCATGACTCATGAAAAACCCCATAGAAAGTCGGCCACTATAGTCGGGGAAGTAATGGGAAAATATCACCCCCACGGAGATGCCGCTATATATCAAACTATGGTAAAAATGGCCCAGGAGTTTTCCATTCGCTATCCGTTAGTAGATGGACATGGTAACTTCGGGTCTATAGATGGTGATTCAGCAGCAGCCATGAGATATACAGAAAGCCGTATGACCAAAATAGCTTCTGAACTGCTGAAGGATATTGATAAAGATACTGTAGGATGGCGAGCTAATTATGACGACAGCAGACAGGAACCGGCCGTCTTGCCGGCGCGTATTCCCAACTTATTAATTAATGGGTCGGCCGGTATTGCCGTAGGAATGGCAACCAATATCCCTCCCCATAATCTGGGGGAGGTAGTTGACGCACTCAAAATGCTGATAGATAATCCACAAGCTGAACTTGATGAATTAATTGAGGTTATTCCCGGCCCGGATTTCCCCACCGCGGGTATGATAATGGGACAAGACGGTATATACAAGGCATATAAAACAGGACGAGGCAGCGTTAAGATGCGTGCCAAATATGAAATCGAAGAAAGAAAAGGTGGAAGAAACGCCATAGTAGTGACTGAAATTCCCTATCAGGTTAACAAAGCACGGATGGTAGAAAAAATTGCAGAACTGGCGCGGGATAAAAAAATTGAGGGCATAGTCGATTTAAGAGATGAATCTAATAGAAACGGCATTCGGGTGGTTATTGAAGTTAAAAAGGATGCCAATGTAAACGTGGTAGTAAATAAGTTGTTTAAACATACTCAAATGCAGGATAGTTTTGGCATAATTATGCTGGGGCTGGTTAACGGCCAACCCCGTACCTTATCGCTGAAAGAGGTGTTGGAAAACTATCTTGAACACCGTCAGGAAGTAATCAGGCGGGCTACCGAATATGACTTAAGGATTGCCCGGGACCGGCTGCATATTGTAGAAGGACTAAGAATCGCAATAGAAAACCTGGACGAGATAGTGGCTTTAATAAGGAACAGTAAAGATCGCGAAACTGCCAGAACAGGGCTGATGAGCAGATTCGACCTCACCGAGAGGCAGGCCAACGCCATTTTGGATATGCGATTGGCACAGCTGACCGGATTGGAAAGAGGCAAGCTGGAAGATGAGTATAACGAACTGCTGGCCAGGATAGAAGAGTATTTGGATATTCTGGCTAAACCAGAAAGAATTATGGCCATCATTGAAGCGGATCTGGATGATATTAAAAGTCGGTATGGCGATAAAAGACGTACAGAAATAGTCCCAGAGGTATCTGAAGATGAAATTGAGGACTATATTGAAGATCATGAAGTAATGATTACCCTTAGCAATCGAGGATATGTCAAAAGACAGCCGATAGACGCCTACAAATCTCAAAGACGGGGCGGGAAAGGCGTAATAGCAAGTAAAATAAGAAGTGAAGATGCCGCTGATAGCGTGATAGTTACCAGTGTACTATCAACCCTGCTGTTCTTTACCAACCAAGGGCGGGTCTTCTCCATGAAAGCCTATAAAATTCCAGAATCTACCCGGCAGGCCAAAGGGCT
>CAZBKS010000060.1:0-8858 GCA_964492475.1 uncultured Syntrophomonas sp.
ACAGCCCCAAAAAAGGCCGAGCCAGTTCCCGGGCGGCATAATTGGATGAAACGGTTTGATTCAGCAAATCGCCGGCCAGTACTATTTCCGCATCATCAACCTGTAGATTGCGTTTATCCAGGGATAATTTTATCGCTTCCCGCAGCATCTTTTTTTCGGCTTTTTCCCAGGTGTCTTCGTCAAACAAATAATCACCCAGAATCCAGTCAAAATCCGGCCCCCAGGGTCCTTCTCCTTCCTTCGGTCCAACGATGGAAGCCCAGGAGGTTATAACCGGTGGCTGTTCAAAAACCACAGTTTGGCTTCCTCTTTTTTTTAAACCAGGCATCATATTCCACCTTCACATTGATTTTGCATGGTCTTGCTAGGTACTTAAAAATACTTTGATCAAGCCAGCCACTACTGCCACGGCGAAACCAAATACCAGCGTAGGTCCTGCTACACTGAATATCCTGGCTCCTACCCCGAATATGTACCCTTCTCTTTTGTATTCCATGGCCGAAGCCACAATGGCATTGGCGAACCCCGTAATAGGCACAATAGAGCCGGCCCCCGCTCTTTTACCCAATTCATCATAAATACCTATGCCGGTAAAAAAGGCGGCCAGGAAAATCATTATGCAGGAAACGGCATTACCGGCATCAGTTCTGCTCATTCCCAGAGACAAAAGGTAATTTACCAGCACCTGGGCAAATCCACAAATTAAACCTCCTACCACGAAGGCCCAAATACAGTGTTTTAATAAATCTGGTTTAGGCTTGATCTGATCCACCAGATTTTGATATTCCTGCAGCTCTATCTGGTGCCACTGTTTTTCATCAACATTCAAAACTGATCGCCTCCCGATAAGATATTATTGACCTGTCCAGTTATTTTTATGCACGATAAGGTAAATTTTCCCTGCACTTGCGTATAAAAAACCATCTTCCCTCTGAAGCCGTGTCCAGGAAAGATGGTTAATAATTTATAAATTGTAGTGAGCGATAAATTCATTTATTTAATGATCATATACATTGCCCAGGTTATAGTACTGGATATGTTCACCTTCAGTAACATTCCAGATGTTCCTGGTATCAAATACCATAGGGTTATGCATTAATCGGCTGATCATCGCTCCATCAAGATATCGAAATTCATCATGGTCAGACAAAATAAGCAGCAGGTCGGCGCCTTTTACAGCTTCATAGGCACTTGGCAGCATCTCTTCCATTTCCAGCAGAGGGTCATATACCGCTATTTCATATCCTTTCTTTTTTAAACCTGCGATTATATCCAATGCCGGACTTTCTCGCACATCAGCTACATTACCTTTATAACTAACCCCTAAAACAGCTATCTTTAATCCTGGCGAAAATCCAATTAGATCCAGCACTTTATTGATTATATAAGCCGGCATATCACTGTTGATCTTTCGAGCTGAACTAATCAAATTGGCCGTATGTGGTGCTTTTTCTACAATGAAATATGGATCGATAGCCAGGCAATGTCCTCCTACCCCAGGCCCCGGCATATGCAGGTTTACCCGGGGATGCTTATTGGCCATATCCAATACTTTAAGAGCATCAATACCCAAACTGTTGCATATTTTCACCATTTCATTGGATAATGCAATATTAACATCCCTGAAGGTGTTCTCCATTAATTTGGTCATTTCTGCCGTTTTAGCATCAGTGAGAATAATATCCCCCTTAACAAAGGTTTGATATATTTCAGCTGCTTTTATCGTACACATCCGCGTACACCCCCCGACTATCCTGCTGTTTTCTATAATCTCATGCATAATCCGACCCGGCAGAACCCTTTCTGGGCAATGGGCTAAAAAAATGTCCATACCAACCGCAAAACCCTGCTCTTCCAGTATTGGTTTAATAATATTGTCACAGGTTAAAGGAGGAATAGTTGATTCTATTATGATCAGATTGCCTTTATTAAGATGTGGCAGTATTTCTTGCACCGCTAATTCTACATAGCTCAAATCACAGGTATTGCCCGCTGTCTTTGGCGTAGGAACTGCAATTATAAAAACATCAGCAGGTTCCAGAACCTTGCTTACAGTGATTCTTTTCTCTTTCAGCAGCTTTTTTGCCAGTAAATGCAGATCAGGCTCTCCAATATGAATTTCACCCCTATTAAGTTTTGTAATAACCTCTTCATCAATGTCCACTCCCACAACCTGCCAACCATTATTGGCCAGCATTACTGCGGTGGGAAGACCTATATAACCCAGTCCGATTACACTAATTATTTCCATAAATTCCATCCTTCCCTTAAACGCAGATCATCTTAAAAAAGTAATTTTTTGTTAAAATACTATATTCTTGCTGTCTTTTTGAGGTTACATCTCTTATTAATCAATAATATTAATCAATAAACTCAGTCATTGTTTAGTAACAGAGTAATAATTACCCACGTAATATATAAAAATGGAAAATCGAATCAGAAGTGAGTATGGAGACAGAACTTATTTTTCCGGTCTCAAGAAAAAGGTGGGCTAATTAGATGTCAAACAGCAAAATTCTAATCCTTGGAGTAAGTGGTATGCTTGGTCATAAATTATTTTCTTATTTTTCACAATTTTCATGTTTTGAAGTATATGGAACCTGTCGTGAGCAAAATGTTACCCTGCAAAAACTCTTCCCCGAATTTACCCAAAACATCTTTTGGGATGTAGATATAACAAAAATGGAGGCTCTTGATAAAATTATTAAAAGTTTAAATCCGGATATTATAGTGAATTGTATTGGAATCATCAAGCAAAAACCAGAAGCTCTTCAACCCATTACCAGCATTTATATAAACGCGCTCTTTCCTCATCTCGTCGCATCCATCTGCCAAAAGATAAATGCTCGAATGATACACATAAGTACTGATTGCGTTTTTGATGGAAAGGATGGAAACTATTCTGAAACTTCTACCCCTGATTGTGTTGATCTTTATGGCAGAACTAAACTCCTGGGCGAAGTAGACTATCCTCACTGCCTGACCCTTAGAACATCCATAATAGGGCACGAATTAAAAAGCAAACTGGGGTTAATTGAATGGTTTCTTGCTCAAGAAGATAGCGTACAGGGATATACCAGGCATATATACTCTGGTGTCACTACGGTTGAACTGGCTAAAATTATTGCCACTTTTGTCATCCCTAACCCACAGATTAATGGTATCTATCAAGTTTCTGCTGATCCTATATCCAAATATGAATTGCTTAAACTCGTCGCACTTCAATACAAAAAACGTATTGGTATTGAACCAATTGATAATACGAAGTGCGACAGATCACTTAATTCCAGTAAGTTTCGTCGTCTCACGGGGTATGCTCCGGCAGCCTGGCCTGAGCTCATTCACCATATGTACATTGATTATATCAACATCCCGTATCCGAAAAACGAATAGGAGAGAATAAAAATGTTGGTTTTTAAAGATAAAATAGTCGCTATCACAGGCGGAACCGGTTCGCTGGGTAAAGTGCTCACCCGGCGACTGCTTGCCAATGAAAAGGACTTACCCGCAAAAATAATAATCTTTTCACGTGATGAAGCAAAACAACACTTCATGCGAACTGAATTTTATAAGAAAAAAAATACTACTGATGAAATCATCTATCATGACTGTGAACGACTGTTAGAATTTAGAATTGGCGACATACGAAATTATCATTCGGTATGCTCGGTATTGGAAAAAGTGGATATCGTAATAAACGCGGCAGCTTTAAAACAGGTACCTTCTTGCGAATACTTTCCTTACGAAGCAGTGCAGACCAATATCATAGGTGCAGAAAATATCGTGCGTGCAATTCGAGAAAATAAGCTGAAAATCGAAACCATAGTCGGGGTATCTACAGATAAAGCATGCCAACCAATTAACGTCATGGGTATGACTAAAGCTATACAGGAAAGGATTTTTATTAACGCCAACATTGCAATTCCTTCTACCCGCTTTATCTGTGTTCGTTATGGCAATGTCCTGGCTTCCCGTGGGTCAGTCATTCCTCTGTTCCATGAGCAAATAAAAATGGGAGGACCGGTAACTATCACCACGACTGAAATGACGCGTTTCCTACTTTCACTGGATTGCGCGGTCGATACTGTTATTGCCGCAATAAAGGAGGCTAATCCCGGTGAAATTTATGTTCCTATCGTTCCTGCGGCAAAAATCACCAATATAGCCAAAGCCCTGATTGGGAACCGCAATATTGACATCGTTGTTACGGGTATCAGACCTGGTGAAAAAATCCATGAAAGCCTGGTATCATTGGAGGAAGCCGGGCATACTTTTGAACGCGGAGACTATTATGTTATTAAACCTATGCTTCCTGAGATCATTAAACACGAACCTGAAAAAAAGGCATTGAACAAAGCATATACTTCTGGTGATTCCATAATATCTCTTACCGAAACCAGAGACTTATTATATCTTCATAAACTAACGGTTAACGATGATTTAGTCCTTGAGGGAGAACTATTACGATGAAAATTATGAAATATACTGGGTATTCGTCCGGGAATAATGCAGTTAACACTATCTTGAAACAACCCTGCATATGGGAAACACCCCGTAGATAAGAGATAAAAAATGTCATTAATGAACCCTTATTTAACTGGAAATTGAGTCCGTTTGTGGCTTTTAAAAATATTATACGAGGAGAAATTATAATGGAAAATAGAAAAATAATCGTCAGCACCGCTTTTAATACTTTTGGCTTTCGAGAAGAAAGGTTAAGCAAAAAATGGATAGAAAATAGAATTGACATATTTATGAAATTCACCCTCCAAAGCATAAAAAATCAGAGCAATCAAGACTTTTTATACCTCATTCGGTATGATAGCAGTACGGAAAATATTATTAGAGATACTCTTGGAAACTATGCTAAACTTCCTACTAATGTAAAATTTATACAAGAACCTTTTTTTGAAGAATATAAAATAAACTATATAGATAATTCAGAAGAACTTTTCATAACTCGTCTTGATTCTGATGACCTTTATCATAAATCTTATATACAAGCACTTCATGACCATTCCCCTCATGAATCCACCCAGATATTAATAAGTCAGGATGGTTTTATATATGACTCGCTACAACACCGCCTTGCCTATTGGTCTTATGAATCTCCACCCTTTTATGCACTTGTATACAAAACAGAAGAGTACCTTAAGGGTAAACGTCATAAATTCCGGAAACATAGCGGAGCTATTAAACTACGCCACGAAATACTTTCCCCGGGACTTTTTTGTGTATTAATTCATTCGGATAATACACTGGGAGTTTTTAATAGCTCATGGCGTAAAGAACTCATAAGTGATCCACTTTTAGTAAAGGAAACATTAGCGGATTTTGGGGTTATTTTGTAGACTCTTTCACTTTGTATCAATGAATGCTGCCTCTTAGAGGGAGCATTCTTTATCTATATCCGAAAATTCAATTATACCCGGTCAAAACTAATTGGCCGGGTGGTTATTTTATCTGATAACCATTCATGAAGCCTTTCAATATCCCCGTTTTATAAATCTGTCCTTAAAACTTGGATTTTTGCTTTAACATTAAACGCTTATATCATTTAAACATTGGTTTTCCGCTTCTCTATTAATATTATAGAAATTATCAATAAAATTAAAACGATCAGTTGAGTAAAATTCTATGGATTTTCCCCAGCTAGACAAATCCCAATTATTATTCTGCAAAATATTAGCAAGTATTAAGGAGTCCAGTAGTTCTTTCTCCATTATCACCGTTGAATTGCATAATGAACTGGTATAACAATTTTCTGAACCGGCATTCATGATAAGTGGAAGGTTCTCCGCATTCTGACAAGTATAATAAGATGATTTGCCTACTACTGAGGCATCAGTATATTTAAAAGCAAACATTAAATCACTTATAAAATCTGCTGCATAATAAGCATTTTCCTCAAACCTAGCTATATAATCATATGAGCTTCCATATAGAACATAATTCATTACCTTTTCCAGGCCATGTTTTTCATTCAAATTAAATATTTTCACATTATTATAAAACTGAAGTTTTTTCAGCCAGGCATTCTCAGTTATTTCCCAATTATTCAATAAAATAATCAATTCCTTCAGGGGATACTTTTGCCTTGCGTAATTATCAATAATGTGTTTAATAGAATTTCTTCTGGTGGTAGTAGAAATTACCATTACCTTTGGCCGGTTTTTTTTTCTATATGCAAGTCCTGCATAATCAAATATCTTTTCCAGCCTGTGTGCATAGGTATGTTTATTAAATACTTCCCTCTGCCCAAGCAGACTTAATTTATCCCGCATTTCACTATTATTGAGTAGTTCCTGCAGATAGACCTCCATATCATCCTTTGAGTCATATATCTTGATCAGGTCGGGTAGATAGTTTTTAATAGCCCGGGAATAATTACTTATCAACGGAGTCCCACAGGCAAGTATTTCAAAAACCCTTCGCGAAAGCATAGTATCACTGTTTTTCACTGTATTTACATTGATGAAAACCTTATACTGTTTATATTTCCTGACTATCTTCTGATAAGGTAAATATCCTTGTATATATGACCTGTAGGCCGCTGGAAAATGATAATTTATATTGTTGTGCCCATTCAATCTGTCAAAAATGTGTAGTCCATAAGGGATAGCAACATCCAGTAGAAGCTGTAAATCCTTTTTTCGCGTTGAGTATTTATGATTATACCAGCTGCCTGCAAAGGCAATTTCTCCTTCTTTATCTTTATCTTTATCCACCGGATTATGAATAAGCGGTTGGGCGGCAAAAGGAAGACTATAAATCCTATCATGCCCCAATTTTTTTTTATAACGGGGAATCATTGCTGAATCACTGGTAAAAATATAATCAAAATAACTGGCTGCTTCGATAAAATGTTCAAAGTTAGAAGGATCTTCTTTATTCCAAAAAACAGTTGCTATATTATTAGCCTGACAGTATGCCACTACTTGTTTAAGTAATTTATCTTTTTTTATGTGTAAATCAGTAATTTTATACTGCCAATCCTGTTTATGTCCTTTCCAGGCAGATTCAACCATTAGAACATCAACCTGTTCCTCTATCAATGTTTCCAACCAGGATTCTTTTTTTAGCTGAATAAAGTTAGATTCATATTTAAAGCATTCATAACTGAATTCATCCATAATACAGGCAATTTTATAATCTTTTATAAACTTCACAGAGATCTTCCCCCATAGTAAAAATACAATATTTTATAAGGTCACATACGAGTAGTAATCATCCGTAATTCCAATAATTTGACAGTTTTTGGCCAGCAGCTCTTCCTCTTCAATTGGCCAGGTAGTCGGTTCACCCGCTAATTTTCTTACATAAACATAGTTAAATCTATCTGCAGAATATATCTTGAAATTATTAGCCACACATTCCTTTAAAAATATGGTATCAGTTCCTCTTATAACAGGCGTAAATCTGACTTTTTCGAATACTTCTTTTTTAACAATCATAGCCGAACCTGAAAGAAATCTGACATAACAATGTTCAAAGGAAGGAAACCGCAATATTAACAACCTTCTGTTTTCCAGGTAGGTATAATAGGCTCGTTTACCAACAATATGAGCATGGGTATGATTAAAAACATCCATAAGATCCGTTATAAATTTGGGGGCATAATAGTTATCATCATCACACTTGCTTATATAAGGATAGTTGCTGTAACTGACTGCCAAATTAAGACAATCTGCCAGAGTTTTATTCTCATCAAGTTGAAGCACTCTTACAGAATTTAATTGATTTGCCTTATCCTTCCATTCCTCAATATTCATCTGATTGTTATTTAAAACCACTATTAATTCTTTATTTTTATAAACTTGACGTTTATAGTTGGCAAATACTTTTTCCATGTAATGAGGACGATTGGTAGCTGTAATTATCGTTACTCCGCTTCGAGATTTAAACCGCATATTTTCTGTATCCTTTGCTGCCGTTATCCTGTATACTTCCCCCCTCTTTAATAGACTAACTCCGTCATTTTTCTTTACTTCCACATCCCTATTATCAACTCCAATATGACCTAACATACTCATTTTGGCATCCCTTTCAATTCTTTTCATTAGTAATTAATACACATAAACATATCTTGTTTTGAATATATCCTGGTTTAATTGTATTTTTATTCCAATATATTGATATATAATATGACTTTATAGCTGTAAAGTTTCCGTATACAACACCATACACAAGTTCTTGTCACTTATTCATACAATAAAATATATGAAAGCCATCATGATAGGAGAAGGCAGATTTATGTATGACATGTGAAGTTTCTATAATCATCCCTTCGTTCAAAAGACCCTATCTTTTAAAATGGGGATTGTTTTCACTGGCCCGGCAGGATATGCCTTATACTTTTGAAACTATAGTTTTAAACGATGGTATTAACGATGAAACTCAATCCGTATGTAAAGAATATGCCTCCAGCTTAAATATGAAATATGTTTTTACCGGGCAGAGAAATCTGCAGGAAGAAATTAAGTGGCGGGTGCCGGGTTTCGCCATAAACATTGGCGCCAGGCTAGCTGAGGGTGAATTCCTGGTAATATGTGACGCAGAAATGTTTCATCTTAATGACACTATTAAATATCTCATACATCCACTAAAAAACGATTCTCATTATATGAGTATTCCAATGCTTCAAGATGATAAAACCGGATATTTTGTGCAATTTGTTGATCACATGAAAGGTGAAGTCTATATTAATACCTGCGATAGAATGTTTCCCCGTTTAAATTCCCGCTTGCCCTTTTTAATGTCGCTCAGCCGGGATGTTTTTTTTGCAGTAGGAGGCTATGATGAAGATTTTACTGGCAGAGGGTGGGAAGATAATGATTTAATTGCCAGGCTGCAGAGAA
>CAZBKS010000061.1:0-8856 GCA_964492475.1 uncultured Syntrophomonas sp.
TAGCCTGCACAATTTCCATGTTATTCGCATTGAAGGCTCCTACCGCATAACCTTCTCGTTCCGCCCTGATCAGGAGTTCATCTACAGATACGAGTCCCATAAAAATCACCTCTTTACATATTTAATATATTTATTCACTCGCAAGTTTATTAACAATATCTTTTAAGTTCATGATATCGAAGGGCTTGGTAACGCATTTTTTAACTCCTGCTTCCAGGGCGTTTTTTATTACATCCATTTCCCCATAAGCGGTCATCATTATAATAGACATTTCTTTATGTATCGAAAGAATCTGTTTGGAGGCTTCCAGTCCGTTAATATTAGGCATTTTCATATCCATCAAAATAATGTCCGGCTGAAATTCACTGACCTGGGATACTGCTTCTCTTCCGTCAGCAGCGGTATTTACCACCCAGTTGTCTTTCTTAAACAGTTCTTCGAGAAGTCTTCTGACCCCCTTCTGGTCATCAACAATTAATATCCTTTTTTGCATACACTTCCCCCCTCAGTTTGTGCAACAAGCAATTCTGATACGCAGGCAATTAAAAAAACCTCTCAAATCATATTATTCCAGGTACCATCAACCCAACCAACAGCACCAGTATGAGTATTAATACCATAAATATCAACCAGGGCAAAACAAATAAAAGCAGGGCCTGGCCGGTTTGAATTACCAGCGCCTCCCGAATTCCTATGATTTGCAGTACCATCACCCATAAAAAAGCCACAACGGAAATATTAATATTCAACTGATCAAAATTAAGTAAAGTCAGGGCATATTGCAGCGGAGGTCCAAATATTCCCGGGACAAAGGCGAATGCCAGGCAGGTGAGAATACCACTGCCATTAGCCTGCTTATATATTATTTCACCCAGAAGACTGTAAATGGCCGCCGAGGCAGCCAATACTGCCAGAGAAATTAATACCCCTGTCAACAAATATACTCCTATATATCCTTCAGGTAAAGCGGCAGTAAGCCCTCTAGCATTATTCAGGCCCATATTAATAATCATATTCCATCCCGCGGCAATCGAAAACACGGTAACTGCTAACATCAGCGGTTTATCGCCACTCAGATATTTTAAAGTAGGTGCTGGTTGAAATACCATTCCGTATATGATTTCTATAAACGTCACCCTTCCAACCCCCCTCTAATATATGTATTTCAGCGCCGAATATCCTGAATCAGGCCATCCACCACTGAACAGCAGGCTGCTGGCATTAAGTTTCTTAAAAACCATATCCCAATACCCCTCACCATTCAATACTTCTACCCTGCTGTTATCATCCAAATCAGCAGCCTGCCTGGCTATATCTATTGCATCATAGTAATTGCCCAGGCTGTCCACTAAACCCATTTCTAACGCCATACGACCTGAAAATACTCGTCCATCAGCAATTTCTATTAATCTATCCTCTTCTATTTTACCTCCCCGTCCACGTCGAACTTGGTCTAAAAATTGGGTATAGGAATCATTAACTATTTCCTGTAAAATTTCCCTTTCAGTATCAGTTATATCTCGATAAGAGGAACCGATATCTTTATGTTCAGCACTTTTAATTACCTCTTGTCGAAGTCCAACTTTTTCATATAAGCCTTCCAGATTAGTTAATTCCATGATTACTCCGATACTACCGGTAAGGGTTCCTCCATTGGCTACAATGTGATCGCTGCTGCAGGCGATCCAGTAGCCTCCTGAAGCACAGACCTCTCCCATGGAAACTACTACCTTCTTGCCATTAGCCCGTATTTTATCCAACTCTATCCCAATCTCCTGCGAAGCTACTGATGTTCCTCCCGGACTGTTTATTCTCAGCAGCAGCACTTTAATATCTTCTCTTTCACCAGCTGTTCTTATGGCTTCCATAATATCCCCGGAGTCAGCATTAACGGCAGTAATTACCCCCGAAGAGCTATCCTCGCTAATCACCCCGTTAATCTCTATTACCCCTATAGTCTCACTACTGTAATGGGCTGTTCGGGCACTTTCCTGCTTGACCTGCCATACTGACAGGCCGGCCATGGTTACCAGAAATATAGCCAGTAAAACTACCACCAGTTTTTTATGCATATTCCCTCCCCCCGGCTATAAGTGCGGCCTTGTCTGGATTCAATTCCTCCTCACTTATTACCTGATCATTATAATAATAAAAACGCGGTACTGACTCAGCAACCAAAGTCTTGCGAGCCGGCACTTCCACCTCATCCCCGACGGCTATGGTCTCGCTTTCCGGTATCTCCACCAGCGCCATTTGCATAAATACCTTGCCCCGGACGGGATAGTTTTTCCCTCCTATAACCACGGTTTTGCTGAATCTATGGACATCCATATAAGCCAGTATAGTCTTCAATATAATTTTTAACAAATCAAGCAGCCCGGCCGGCTGGTTGCCCACCTCCAGCGCCAGTCCATCTATATAACCTGCTGGAATAACTGCTATTTGAGCATCGTTTTTTAAGCGGTAGGTTCGGTAATAACCCAGAGTACTGCCTCTTTTATGGTTTTTTAAGGATATCACCCGGCATTTGAATTTAAATGGGTCTCTTAACTTCAGCTCTCCATGGACGCCTGCCGGGTACTGCCCGGTCAGCAGGGTACCTGACCGAACCGCATTCATGTGCATATGGGGATAAAGAACAGCCACCGCGCTATTGGCACAATGCTGCAGGGAGAAGTTGTAACCACTGGCTGCCAATTGATCTATGATGGCAGAGAACAACTCAAACTGCGCCTGGCTGCAGCCTGCCGAGACCGCTTCAGCCATATGGGTGTATATCCCCTCCAGTTTAATCAGAGGATTGTCAGCCAGCATCTGACATATCTCCAGGGCTTCCTCCGCACCCATCCCAAACCGCCCCAGACCGGTTTCAATTTTCAGGTGCACTTTAATTGCAAGTCTGCATTCCGCAGTCACCCGGTTTACCAATTGCGCATCTTGTTTCGATGACAGGGTAAGGGTTATATCACGCTCGACTGCTTCAGCAACCTGTTCCTCCCGGCTTAATGGGCTCAGCAGCATAATCTCCGATTTAATGCCTGTCCTTCTAAGCTTAAGGGCTTCCGACAGATAAGTAACGGCAAAAAAATCAACTCCCTGGCTTTCCAGGATGCTGGCTGTACCAGCTGCTCCATGCCCGTATGCATTAGCCTTAACTACCGCAATAAGTCTAACCTGCTCCTTCAGGATTGATTTAACTTCCCGCAGGTTCTGAATTATCGCATCTGCATTTATTTCTACCCATCGGTCAGCTCCAGTATGATCCACTTATTATTCCTCCTGGCCCAGGGCAGCTTTCCTGCCCGACCTGCTTATATTCTGGTAAAGAGGCAGAAAATTGTTCCAGAGCCAATAAAAAAATGGCGAATATATTTGGTCCCATTCTCCCATAAACTCAGTCAATTGGCCTCCAAAGCCCTTTTTGAATCGGTATAAACCGTACAGCGGATTGCTTTCATCCATATCTCCAGATACTCCTCTGAAATCGTATAAAGAACACCCCATATCCTTGGCCCACTGGATCATAGCCCATTGAATAAGATAATTGGGCATAAGATTTCTTTTATTATTGCTGGAAGCACCATAAAGATACCACACCTTGTTCCCGGTAATCATAGCCAGGGTGGCCGAGATAATTTCTCCTTCATGCTCGGCGATAAAAATCCGGGCGAAATTGTTTTCCACCATATAATCCCAGATCCACTCAAAATATTCGTAGCCCCTGATAAGGAACTTGTCCCTCTGCGCAGTTTCCCGCAATATTTCATAAAAACGCGATAAATCTCCTTTGTCTCGGGCTGGACGTATTACCACCCCTTTTTTGCCGGCCAGACGTATATTATATCTCCATTTGGAATGCATATCTTCCAGCAGTCTGATTTCCGAAGGTGTTATATCCAATTGAAATACAAAGCGAGGTTGAACTCCTTCAAAATTGACTCCGGTCTTATTCTCTTTGAAACCACAATCTTTTAAAATAATTTTATATTCGACATTATCATTAATAATATCCGGGTCTATTTTTAGAAAAATTGCTCCATGCTCCCGGGCTGCTTTTTTAGCTCCGGCAAAAAGATGGCGGTTTAATTCTACGCTTTCCACATCCACTACCGGCCCCCGGGGTGCGTAAAATATGCTCTTCTTTAGCCCGGGTAAGGGTAATTTCCTTTTTAATATGAGCAGTGCGCCTCGGATCTCCCCATCCTCTTCCAGCACCAGAGGCAATTTATCCCAACCCATTCCTTCTTTTACCTGTCCCCATTCCCACAGCTGCAGAAAATGTCCCCGGGGGTGATGGGCCACAAAATCATCAAATCTGACTTTCTCTTTCTCATCGATAACCCTGGTGGTAAACATTGAGTCGCTCCCTTTGTTTTTATTAACGTTTATTCTTATCATAATAATCCACCGGTATCCGCATGGTATTTATTCTTCAATATTCCTGCTGAGAATAGTATGGAATAAACCTTTGTCTTATTCGGGCAGGCAGCTAAAATCTTTCAGACAGCCCGGTTAGCAGGCTGGTGGAACAGCAGATATTATAAAAAGTCAGAATCAGGGCGAGACCGCAGCTCGCCCTTACTAACTCCTATCTTTTTCACTATATAATAAAGCGTTTTTAACTAGACCGGTAAAAAGCGGATGAGGCCGGTTAGGACGAGATTTAAACTCGGGATGAAACTGACAGGCAACATACCAGGGGTGGTTGGAAATTTCAATAATCTCTACCAGCCTTTCATCTGGTGATAATCCGCTGATGGTCAGGCCATTCTGCTGCAGTATATCCCGATAATCATTATTAATTTCATAACGGTGCCGGTGTCTTTCATATATCAGCTCTTCACCGTAATATTCCTGGGCTATGGTTCCCTCCTGCAAATGGCAGGGATAGGCACCCAGCCGCATAGTCCCTCCCTTATTTTCAATGCCCTCCTGGTCAGGCATAAGGTGAACCACCGGGTAAGGGGTATCCAGGTCAAATTCTGCGCTGTTGGCACCTGGCAGGTTACATACATTTCTGGCAAATTCAATCACCGCACACTGCATACCCAGGCATATTCCCAGGAAAGGTATAGAGTTCTCCCTGGCGTACCGGGCGGTACTTATTTTGCCTTCGATACCTCTTTCCCCGAAACCACCTGGAACCAGTACCGCATCCACATTGTGCAGCAGTTTTTCTACCCCATCCTTCTCAATCTGCTCGGCATAAATCCATTCTATCTTAACATCGCAATTATACTGAAATCCCGCATGTTTAAGAGATTCTGCGATGCTCAGATAGGCATCCTGCAGTTCAACATACTTGCCAACCAGACCCACTGTGACCTGCTTGTCCTGACAACTTATTTTTTCCACCAGTTTTTCCCATTCATCCAGGCTGGCCTCCTGACATTGGAGCCCGATTCTCTTAATCACCTCTTTATCCAAGCCTTCCCGGGCCAGCATCAGGGGAACTTCGTATATGGACCCGGCATCCTTTAATTGAATGACCGCTTCTTCATCTACATCGCAAAACAAAGCCAATTTACCTTTTAATTCCCGGGATAAGTCCTTTTCGGTCCGACAAACCAGGATATCAGGCTGAATACCTATACTTCTCAATTCTTTTACACTGTGCTGGGTAGGTTTGGTTTTTAGCTCTCCAGCTACCCTTATATATGGAACCAGGGTAACATGTATATATAAAACCCGGTCTTTCCCCAGGTCAAATTTCAATTGTCTTATAGCCTCCAAAAAGGGCAGGGACTCTATATCCCCTACAGTTCCACCTATTTCAGATATTACTACATCCGGATGAAGCTCATTTTCGATCAGAGTAACCCGTGCTTTTATCTCGTTGGTAATATGGGGTATAACTTGAACCGTTTGGCCCAGGTAATCTCCTCTGCGCTCCTTATCGAGAACCGCTTGGTATATTCTGCCGGTAGTGCAGTTGGCATACTGGCTCAAGTTAACATCTACAAACCTCTCGTAATGTCCAACATCCAGATCCGTTTCAGCACCATCTTCCGTAACGTACACTTCACCATGCTGGTACGGACTCATGGTACCAGGATCAACATTTATGTATGGGTCAAATTTCTGTAAAGCTACCTTTAATCCACGGCTTTTCAACAACCTTCCCAGAGATGCAGCTGTGATCCCTTTGCCCAGCGAAGAAACCACACCACCTGTTATGAATATATACTTTGTCACCCTAAGACCCTCTCTTTCCCTAGTAAAAACATTAACAAAATCCTCTAGAATTTTACTACTCTTATTCCTGCCCGGTCAACCGACTGGTATAATCTAAAACGATTATCTCCGCCTGTTCAGGCAGATTATCGGCAGTTATTTCCAGGAATGGCTGTTTAATAACTTGATCGAATTTGCAAGTAAATTGCTCTACGGGAGCCAATTCAAAACATAGATGGGGGGTATTAAAATGCATAGGGATTATAATGGCAGGATTTATTGCCTGCACAATTTGATAAGCTTCATCTGCATCTATAGTATATACCCCTCCCACTGGAAGCAACAATAAATCAACCTGCCCCAACCTTAAATACTGTTCAGAACTGAGCAGGTGCCCCAGATCTCCCATATGAAGCAGGTTAATTCCTTCGGCACAAATTTTGTAAACGGTATTATTCCCTCTCTCCTTTCCCTTTGATTTATCATGATAAGCAGGAAAGCCGATGATTTTGAACCCAGCTATATTGAATTCTCCCGTACTTTTAATCACTGCCGGGTTTCCTTTTAATCTACTGGTAGCGTTATGATCCCAGTGCTCATGACTTACTGTGGCAATGTCCACCTCTTCTTCATATACCGGGTATCCAAGCTTTTCATTGAAGGGATCACTAATTAGTTTCTTTCCACCGCTCTCGATTAAGAAGGAGGCATGTCCTAACCAGGTAATTTTCATGATTGCTTAATCACTCCCTTTAATCCTTTTCGGATCCAGGTACCAGAAGCCCTCCCCCTGGTAAAGCAGCCGGTGGTCCAGGTTTAAGCGCGAAAAGATGGCTACCAAAGTCGGTATTTCATCATCCCTGCTCATTCGGGAAGCAATTTCTTTTAAAAGAACCTCATAATACATGGGCTCGTGCCCTTCCAAGAGGATCTCAACGGCTAGATCTGCTTCGGTTTTCTTTCTGTTAAGCATTGTTTACCTCCTACATATATTCAGGTGCCCCGACACCCAGTATTGACAGTGCGTTTTTTATGGTAATACCTGTAACCTGCATCAGCAGAAGCCTGGCATCCTGCAGCCCGGCTTCTACGTTTATAACCCGATGACGATTATAAAAACTGTGGAATAATCCAGCCAGATCCAGAACATACCTGGCTATACGGTGGGGAGCCAGCGTTTGAGCCGAAAGCCGTATTTCTTCCGGGAAGTCAGCAATTTTTCTCAACAAGGCCAGTTCCTCAGGCTCCTTCAATAAACTGGTGTCAATGCTGCTGATTTCAGACATCTTGATCCCGGCTGCCCCAGCCTGCCGAAAAATGCTGCAGATACGAGCATGGGCATACTGAACATAATAAACTGGATTATCCTGACTTTGTTCGGCAGCCAGGCGAAGATCAAAATCCAGCTGACTGTCCGGACTGCGCATGACAAAGAAAAAACGGGCCGCATCCTTTCCCAGCTCTTCTATCAACTCATCCAGGGCAATAGTAGTACCGGTACGTTTAGACATTCGAACCAGGTCTTTCCCCCGGTACAACCTGACCAGCTGCATTAACAATACATCCAGCATATCCCGTTTATATCCCAGTGCTTCAATAGCATCCTTCATTCGATTCACATGTCCATGATGGTCTGCTCCCCAGACATTAATTACCCAATTAAAACCGCGTTCGAATTTGTCCTGGTGATAAGCAATATCGGCTGCAAAATAAGTGGGCAGACCGTTAGCGCGCATTACCACGTTATCTTTATCTTCCTCTGAGCTGTTGGTTTTAAACCACAAAGCACCTTCCTGCTCGTATATACAGCCCTTCTCCTGCAGAGCATCGATCGCCTGCAGGACAGCCCCGGATTCATGAAGAGTTTTTTCGCTATACCAGACATCGTATTCAATTCCAAAATCAAGCAGGGTCTTCTTGATATACGCTACCTTTTCCTGCAAAGCATACTCAATGATAAGTTTCCTTCTCTTCTCTTTTGGCAATTCCGACAATTTATTTCCATATTGGTTGATAATATTTTTTACCGTCTGTATTAAATCCTGTCCTGCATATCCGTTCTCCGGAAATTCTACACCATGTCCGGTCAGCTGCATATATCGTGCTTCCAGAGAATCTCCAAATATTTCAATCTGGTTGCCGGCATCATTGATATAAAACTCTCTTTCTACTTGATACCCATCATACTTCAATATATTAGCCAGGGTATCGCCTATAGCTCCGCCTCTGGCATTGCCCATATGCAGGTTGCCGGTTGGATTGGCACTGACAAATTCCACCTGCACTTTGCAACTGCGAGCCTCATTATAACCAAAGCGATCCCCCATTTGCTTGACGATAAAAGGAATTTCATAAAGCCATTTATTATTAAGAAAAATATTAATAAAGCCTGGTCCAGCAATTTCCACCTTTTCCAGCTGTTCCAATTCATTTAAATCCATACCTTTAATTATTATTTCGGCGATCTGGCGGGGTGCCATTTTTGCCTCCCGGGCCATCATCATAGCGGCATTACAGGCAAAATCCCCATGGTCCTTTTCCCTGGGCACTTCTATCACAAAGTCCGGCACTGAATCAAACTTCATCCGTCCTTCTTTCCTGGCCAGTTCCAGTGCCCCGCTTATCCTGCCGCTTATTAATACCTTTATTTGTTGAATGGGATTCATTTCTTTCCTCCTCGAA
>CAZBKS010000062.1:0-6787 GCA_964492475.1 uncultured Syntrophomonas sp.
AGCTTGTTTCCATGGCATATTTAGATACCAACACTAACATTGCTTACCGGGGTTATACTGACAAAGTTACTGATTGGAATCCTATCATTGTCAGACATCATTCCCCTGTGTTTTATTCTAAAGATAATATTCCAGCAGACATAATTGACTTTATTGACCAAAATGCCAGTGAAGGATGGAAAAAAACGTGGCAAGATATTCAATCTAGTGATACAGGAGCTACTAAATATTTACTGGCCCCCTCAGGCACGCCGACGGGAAAAGTTAACTGGGCCTATGCAGTAATTATGGAAGGAGACATTCCCTTCGAAGAACATTTGAAACGGGCCGGATATCCGATTGAAAATATAACCTTTGTTGATATAAATGACTAGTCAAGGGAGTGGGAATGTGAATGTAACTACAATATCCGGCGACCTTTTAGATCAAAACGTGGATGTAATCGTAAATGCCTGGAACCGGAACCTGTTTCCCTGGTGGCTGCTTTTGCCTCAGGGAGTATCAGGTGCCATAAAAAAGCATGGCGGAGTAAAACCCTTTAATGAATTACGCAAGTTTGGGATTTTACCCCTGGGCGCAGCTGTGGAAACTGGTCCGGGCAAGCTGAAGTATAAGGCCATTATACATGTGGCAGGTATCAATCTATTATGGAGGGCTTCTGAAAAATCCATAAGATTATCTGTTCAAAGTGCACTTCATATTGCAGATAAAAATAATTATAAAAGCATTGCTTTTCCCTTAATTGGGGCTGGTTCCGGGGGCTTTAATAAAAATAAAGCTTTAGAAATCATGCAAGATGAGATTAATAAATATGATTATAACCTTCAGACTGTAATTGTAATAAAATAGACCAGCCAAATTACAGGTGCCCCCGCTATCGCAAAAGTTGTTTAAAGGATAAACCCGGGGCAATACAGGAACAGGAGATAAAAAGTTTTGCCAGGAAAGGTTTCACAGTAACAGTAATTGAATGGGGAGGAAGAGTGATAAAATAGGCAAATATCTACCAGATATACATGACCATAGGATAAAGGACGATTAGCATAGCTTTGCCAGCATTTATGAATAATATCGGCAAGCAGACATTGAAAGGTGGAGAACAAATTGCGTCATAAGAAACTCATTCTATTGGTTTTCATATTTATTTTTATTATGGCAGGAAGTGGCAAATATGCACAGGCGGTTGGCTATAAGTCAGAATCAGTTCATGTCGGTAGTAGTTCCAAATCAGTTAACTATATATATTTTCATCCCTCTGAACAGCTTGAGCTAAAGCCTGTTTTAGCTCAAGGCCGGGTTGGAAAGACTGAATCATTACAGTCCATGGCTGCAAGGAACCAAGCCATCGCAGCTGTGAACGGCACTTTTTTTAATGCTTATGACCAGAGTGATTTACAACCCATGGGCAATATCATGATTAACAACAATATGGTCCATTATCGAGGCGGCCCAACTACTGTAGGTATAACTGCAGATAATTATATTTCCTTTCTGGACAGTACTAATATCAAAATTTACGGAGGGATAAACGGGTCCAGAGAATGGCCCAATAACTGGTATGCCTGGTTTATTAATCATGTGCCCAGCTCTGCTCAGGAGATAGTAATATTCACTCCATCTTTCAGAGAAACTCAATTAAAATTCCCGGGCTTTACTTTTATCGTGGTGGCTAATAGCAAAGTAATCACTATCAATACCGAACAGGCGTCAATACCATCCAATGGTTTTGTTATAGCTTATGGCTCCAGTGAGCAAAACAGAAATATGATATCCAGATTTAAAATTGGAGACTCAGTGGAATACTGGATTGAATTTCCCGATTATGCCCAAAACCTTCTGCATACCTTGAGTGCAGGCCCCAAACTGCTCACTCAGGGACGAGTAGATGTCGACTTTGTACGGGAAAACATAAGCGATCCCAAACTGGTGAGCAGTGCAGGACAAAGGAGTTTTATCGGTTACCAGGCTGACGGTACCATACTTATTGGGACGGTCAATAATGCTACTATTTATGAATTAGCTGCAGTGGCAGCAAAACTGGGCTTAAAAGAAGCAATGAATTTGGACGGGGGTGCTTCATCGGGTTTATATTATAATGGCAAATACCTAACTTCTCCCGGGCGCAACCTCAGCAACAGTCTGGTTCTGGTACCAAAAAAACGTATCCCGGCGGTAGTAGTAAATGGAAACAAAATCGTTTTTACTGATGCAGCACCTTATATAGACAGTGGAACTACTATGGTTCCTCTCAGGGGAGTATTTGAGGCTTTAGGGGCAGAAATAGAATGGATAAATGAGACCAGTACCGTTGTAGCCAGGCGAGGTGATACCACCATAATACTGAACGTTGGTAAGTCGTGGGCAACAATCAACGGCTCCCCAAATGAGATGTTAAAAGCCCCTGTTAATAAAAATGGGCGTGTATACGTACCCTTGCGCTTTATATCCGAAGCATTAAATTCAAACGTCGCGTGGAACCAGCAGAGCTATACAGTTATTATAAACAGTAGTAATTGAGCGAAATTCTCTATTAATTAGTTCCCCCTGAAAAGTCGATTTGGGTGGAAGGTAATGTATAAATATACTTACTTTTAGTCTCCGCCTGGAACATACCGTTAAACAGTTTTTGAGTTTTTCAGGAATAACTGTATTGTACTTCTGTTTGCTTTAGCTTGCTAATCCTGTTGATACTTGGTATATTTTATATATAAAGCCATAATATGGTACATGCTAAGTAGACTTGCTGATATGGAATTCGCGTGAATATCCAGGCTAAAAAGGAGGTTTGGCATGAAATCAACTGGCGTGGTAAGGAAAATTGATGAACTGGGACGGATTGTGATTCCTATAGAACTGCGTAGAACGATGGGGATAGACGATAGAGATGCTCTGGAGATACTTACTGACGGGGATAAAATTATTCTGCAGAAGTATTTACCGGGGTGTATTTTTTGCGGTAACGCAGAGGGTGTACAGTACTATAAGGGCAAACACATATGTGATAGTTGTTTTGAAGAAATGCAGAAAAAAGCAACCTAGAATGATATCCTCATGGGCAGAAGGGCTACATTGTGGGCTGGGCGGTACGCTCTGTAATCATGGCCGCTCTCCCACAGATTTTGATCTGCTCTTTTCTGGCGGGTATATTTCATCAGTAGTCGGTTTTTAATTTCAAACGATGAGCGGGATCGGTAATTGAGCCTATTTTTACAGCAAAAGGGGTCTTTTTCTCGATATCTTCATCAGTAACTATATGAATATCCAGCAACCCCTCAGATGAGTAGCCGGTTTTCAGGTAATTCATCTCTCCCAGGCATAGACTCCAGCCTGCCAGCCATTGTTTCAGGTCCTCGCGCTGCTTTTCAGTACCCTGACAATGAATGATAAGATCAATATCACTTCCTGGGCCTGCCGTTCCATTGTTGGTGCTGCCGGTCAGATACATTCCCTTTACACTGAAATAATTGGGATCCAGTCGCTGAGCAAGGCGTTCTGCCATATAAAAACGCCAGCGCCAGAATTTGTCATCGTAACGATCCGGCCCCTGTTGAAGCTGTTTTTCCATGTAACTTGCTTCGCTGTATTCGGGTTTGGCCTGCCCCGAAAAACGAGTTAAATACCCCAGTGCTTCTTCCAGATCTGCATTCATAGTAATATTAAGAACTCGTCCGCCTGAATTCTGGCGGATGTCAATTACCCTTACTACTTCTTCCAATTGGCTGTATTCAGGCAAAAGCTCTGCCAGCATATTTTTAGATCTTTTTAAGAATAGAGCGTTAAAAATAATATCTCGATTATCAGGATAAAGAGGTAAATAACGAATATTGGACTCAACCAGATCCTGAAAGAAGTGCGTACCGAAAGAAAGTTCCGGGATATAATTGGATTTTTTACGAGCGATCTCAATGAGTACAGCGGTATTGTTAATATCTGAATAACTTACCTGAACTCCCATTTTAATGTCCCCTCGACTTCCCCAGCGCCCTGGTCCCATTAATATAAAGCGCCGTTTGGGCAGCAGAGAATTAAGCTGGCCCACAGCTTTACCCACATTTATCAGATCGTGCAGGTCATGGAGGCTGTTATAGCCTTCTGGATCTACGTATACGATGTGCGAGATGTCCTGTATGGTACTGTTGGATATGTAGCGGTTGGCAGAAAATATAATATCCTTTTCAGGTATATCTTTAGGAATGGCAGCGGGAACACTATCTACTCCAAAACTCTGAGGTCGGCATTGCAGAAGGTAAAAATCCTTTCCATCAGACGCGAACTCAATATCAACCGGAGTACCCAGCTTATTCTGAAGGGTTTTAAGAATGAGAGCCATTTGCTTTACAAAGGTAGTATCAGATATTAGACCATCAAAGGTAACAATTACATCGTCCGCGGCAAAATCAATATCAAAAACTGACAATTTGCCAATATAGTCATTTTTATTTACCGAAACAATCTGCTGTATATTAGGAATATCTGAGCCATATTCTTTTATCAGGGCCGCAATCTCAATAGTCTCAAAAGAGCTGTCCTGCAAATTAATCACATCAACCTTTTTAGGGGCATAGTGCTTGATTTCTTCTGGTATGGTATTTACCCGTAAGCGGGGTTGCCCAGGAGACACCAGAACCGGAAAATCATCGCTTAAACGATCCACAGCCCGGGTGCCCAGCCCCATAACCAGACGGATTAAACCGTCTTCGCGATTGATTCTGGGCGACCAACGGAATTCGTTATTACTAAACCCTACTCCAGCAAAAAGAGGCATATAGTAGTGGCCGATTTTTGTTCCCACCACCTCCTGGATCATGATTCCCATCTCTTCCTGGAAATCCAGCAGCCCCCTTTCGGATCGGTACTTGATTGAATCAGGGCTGAAAACCGAAGCGTAGACCTCAATTATGGCATCCATAAGCTCTTCCAGTCGCAGCTTCTTGTTTCCCTGATTAGCCAGGAACAAGCTCTTGTATTTACCGGAAAAAGCTGCTCCCAGCTGATCCTCCAGCAGACTTGAGCTTCGAACTATCAGGGGAGTATCTCCAAAATCATCCAGCGCCATGGCCAAACTTTTGACAATCCCAGGCGGGAATTTGCAATTCTTCATAGTCTGAATAATATTTGGATAATCCATCCTTATCTCCGACAAATCCTTGTATTTATGTTCGTTTAATGCCTCAAGATTGTTATAGTGCAGAAAATCGGTAAGCTCATCAGTGGTAATATACCATGTTTTAGGAATCTTTATGGTATTTAACAGCGGCAGATCGGTACTTTCTCTTTTTAGAATCTGCTGGGCGAGAAACAGTCCGGTACTTTTCCCCCCAATTTTACCAGTACTATCGATGGGGAAGATTAGTCTATTAACAATATGATAATAATGGCAAATGCCGATATACTTTTTAGCAACACTGATAAAATCCAAATTATCGGAGAGAAAACGGCGCATTAATGCCACTTCAAGCCATCGTTCAGTTGCATAATTAAGCATATTGCTGCTTCCGGCAATATTTTTGTAGCGAATAATCGCATCGATAATTTCTCCTACAGATGCATCGATTCGGTCGATGGCCTTGATGAGGAAATAGGCTTTCTGCTCCTGCAGCCATTTTTTTAAGCGCAGGGTTATTTCACTGCTGCTCATATTTTGGGAAGCCAGCAGAAAAGTCTTTTCACTGATATTTGCAATATTACCCGGGGGGAGTTTAGCGCTGGGATAATTTACCTCCCCCCGGTCAAAGGACATTTTCCAACTCGGACTCAATTCAGTTAATATATCCTGAGCTTCTTTTACCCCAATCCAGTAAAGGTGGTTTATCATCTTTTTACATACATATAGCAGCAGATCCGGATCAGTCCTGAGTAAAAGGTCCACAATGACCATCCACTCATTATTAATGCCCCTGATATCAGAAGGTGTTTTACTGGTTTCATTCCAATCCAACAGCACCTGTTTCATTTGTCGGTGTAGTATGGTCTGGCCAATACGTTCTGCTATAGTTCTAATAAGCTTGCGTTCCTTCTCCAGAAAGTATCCCTCTTCTCCCTGGGGAACTTCCTGGGTGTAAACGATTTCAATCATCCCTACTATTTTATCGTTCACCTGAATACTGCTGCCTATTAAAAAAGGCGAAGGAAAGAAACCGGGGGTCTGATAACTGCAGTTATCATATACAATTCTAGCCTGACAGAACTCTGGAAACTGCCAACCAGAAGGGAGCACCTGTACAATTTCCTCGAATATTTCTGGTAGTGATAAGCGCTGATTATTAAGCATTTCATCTACCTGATAAAGACAATCTAATTCTTTGGCTCTCTCCTTCAGAAAATATAATAAATTATCATTGGCAAATTCCTGGTCAGTCATACTCAACCACCTTCCTGATAAAAAAAGCAGTGGACTCTTATACCCACCCGCGCATTTTTACGGCCTGAGCTACACGATTGATGGATATTACATAGGCTGCATCACGCATATACAATTTATTCCTTTTAGCCAGCTCATTTACTGCTTTAAAAGCAGAAGTCATTTTAATATCCAGTCTTTCCAGTACTTCATCTTTTTCCCAGAAATAATTGGCATTGGACTGCACCTGTTCAAAATAGCTGCAGGTTACCCCTCCGGCATTGGCCAGGAAATCGGGAATAACAAAAATACCCCGTTGTTTAATAACTTGATCGGCCTCGGGAGTAGTCGGGCCGTTGGCGCCCTCAACAATAATTTTTACCTGCGGGCTTATTTTATTAACACTATCGATGGTAATCTGGTTTTCCAGAGCAGCCGGAATCAATA
>CAZBKS010000062.1:6797-8784 GCA_964492475.1 uncultured Syntrophomonas sp.
CAACCAGGCTCCGGCCGGCAGCACTTCACAGCCTAGATCGCTTGCTTTATTCTTGTCGATGGCGCCGTATAAATCAGTGATGCCGAACAGTTTATCTATATCCAGCCCATTTTTGTTGAGGTAGGTATAGGCTTTACTATCATTATTATCCCAGCAGCAAATAGAAATAACCGTACCGCCCAGCTCCTGATAAAGTTTGGCCGCATATTGAGAAACATTACCAAACCCTTGAAAGCTGGCCGAGGTGTTCTTTATATCAATACCCTGGTCATTCAGGGCTTCTCTTAAAGTATATACAACTCCATAACCAGTGGCTTCAGTTCTTCCCAATGATCCTCCCATGCCCACCGGTTTCCCGGTGATGAAACCTGGAAATCTTCCGCCGTGAATGGTTTCAAACTCATCCAGCATCCACAGCATATGTTTGGAATTGGTCATAACGTCAGGAGCGGGTACATCCTGGCAGGGTCCCACATTTTTAGCTACCTGCCTGACCCAGCCCCTGCATAATCTCTCCTGTTCGGAATCAGTCAGATTACGGGGATCACATATTACCCCGCCTTTCCCTCCCCCCAGGGGAATATCGACTACTGCGCACTTCCAGGTCATCCACATAGCCAGAGCACGAACCGTATCGGCAGTTTCCTGCGGGTGAAAGCGGATGCCTCCTTTGGCAGGTCCCCGGGCATCATTGTGCTGCACCCGGAAGCCTTGAAATACTCTAGTGCTCCCATCATCCATATGCACCGGTATAAGAAAATGATATTCTCTCATCGGTTGCCGCAGCAGCAGTCTGCTTGTTTCATCCAATTTGACCAGCTCTGCCACCTGGTCAAATTGCGCTTGCGCGTGTTGGTAGGGATTATAAGCCCCATTATTCATAATCCTTTTCCTCCTCATAAGAATTGTCCCGTACCAGGAAATAGTATTAATTTACTTCGCCGGCCGGATTGTAACCTTTAATACATTCGGTAATTTGTGATTTAATTCCTTTATAAATCAAAAAGTGCCAGGATTAGGCAAAATGTCTTTAATTAGCTGGAAAATACCGATTGGCGACCGGTATTTAGGTATAGAACCTTAGCATGTATATTGTATACATGCTAAGGCCACGGGGACAGTTTCCTTGGCTCAGACCAGAATAACTGAGCCAAGGAAACTGTCCCCGTGGCCTTACTTCAATGTCTGAAAAAGACCGGGTTTGTGTTGGAAATTGCTGTGGGATGAAATCTGCCTGGTGTTTCTAAGCTCCTGAAGATTTCTTAAATCCAGTTTGCCTATAAAAATTCCTTCTGTGCCTATTCCCGCATTGAGCAAAGTCTGCCTGCGTCCCTGGGTTTTTACCGGTCCAAAGATACCACTGCCGCCGTACTGGCTGACATTAGACATAATAATATACTGATAATAGCGATGGCTGTCAGCCATGCAGCAGCGCTCATAAAGCTGACTGTCGGGATTATTGGCAACGACAAACAACAGCTCAGGAGGCATATGATGATCTTCAGCCCGGTTTATCCGATGTACAATATCAAAATGACTGTAATCATAACAGATTAATACCCCAAAAGCCCATTTATCTCCATATGTAAATCGAAAAAGCTTATCTCCCCGGATCATATTAAAATGCCCTGCTGTCCCATTTCCACCCGGGGGCAGGAGAGCATCATACTGGGAACGAGTAAGTTTATTATACTGATAGCGTTTAACATCACCATTTTGTGTAGGTACATAGATAAAGCAGCGATTGAGTCCCTCGGCCAGTTCTGGTCTTTCCAGGTCATCAGGCTGAGGGTCATATTCCACTCCTCCGATAATGATGGTATTGTGCCTGCCGGCAAAGGCCTTCAAATCATCCTCCAGACCCAGCGGCAGGAAAACTTCTGGAAAGACCAGAAAATCCAGCTTTTCACCGGTGAGTTCCAGTTTGCGAGCTATAAACTGCAGGTGGCTTTGTATTTTGGCTGTAAAACCAGGCGCAGTTGGAGAA
>CAZBKS010000063.1:0-8759 GCA_964492475.1 uncultured Syntrophomonas sp.
AATGAATCGTGGAGACTTCATATCCTTCCTGACGCAAAATGAATGGGAAAAAATAAAGGCAGACATCATAGATTTGCAGAAAACAGCCTTTAAGGCTATCATTGAAAGCCAGTAATTATACTGAGTAAATACCCACAATAGGCTGCGACTCGAAGTCATCCTGCAAACAGATTAGAATGGAGGGAATGCGCAATGAGTGATATGCAGCAGATGGAAACGAAACTTTATGAGTTTTTTCATAAATTGGATCGCAGTCTGTTTGTGGACCCGGAACTGAAATATCTGGCCAACCGGGATAACCCCCTGCCCATAGGTTTTGACCAGACCATCTCTCAACCTACTCTAGTGCTTTACATGACCCTGCAGCTCGACTTGGAGCCGGACTGCCGGGTACTGGAAATCGGAACCGGCTCCGGGTACCAGACCGCATTTTTAGCCCAATTCGCTCGCCATGTCTACACCGTGGAAAGGATTCCAGAACTGGCGGAAAAAGCAAAGCAGAGGCTCCTGGCCCTGGGATATGATAACATCTCCTTCCAGGTCAGAGATGGAAGCGAAGGCTGGGAAGAATTTGCCCCCTATGACCGGATCATGACGACTGCTGCCGCAGCCAAAATACCGGATAAACTAATAAGGCAGCTAAAACCCGGAGGTAAAATGATTATTCCTATCGGTCCCAGCTACAACCAGGAACTCTTTATTATAACTAAAAAGGACAACCATCAGATCGAAAAAACCTCTCTGGGCGAGGTGCGTTTTGTAGAATTCAAAGGTGAATACGGCTGGAACTAACCCGACCATCAGCATGCACCTTTACGTTATTTCATGCCCGTCCAGCGGCATCCACTTCACATCAAAAGTCACTAAAACAGATCCGGTCCCCAGCGTTCACCCCAGCAGCCCGGTTCTTCCCCCTGTAGTATGGATGCGAAACTCTGCAGGGACATAAATGCATCGCCCACCGGATATTTAAAGGCGGTCCAGTTTTCACTATCTTCACCATCATGATTGGGAATCACCCAGTCAAAATGATAGGCCAGCCGCAACTCATCAGGAGCACTATTGGAGCGCTGCCTGATATTTTCCAGGTCTTTAAAAGACAATATGCCTTTCTGGCGTTGGGTCCGGCGCAGCAGCTTGCGGCGCATGGCATCGGCAACTATGCCAGGTATATCAGCATCCTGCGACTTCAGCCATAAAATTTCATCCCGTGATACCGGGGACAAGAAAACTTTCAGCATCGGCACTTCCGACATCTGCGGGGAATTCCATAAAGCCTGGGGGATAAAAGGATTTCCTTCCATAAGCACATCCTGCCCCTGCCGCAGAATGCGGAGCAGTTCGTTTACATCCAGCCCCTGCAGATCCCCCCGTACATCCAATAATATAAAGTTATCCCGGTTCCCCAGCTGAATTATTTCATCCCGGGAACGAAAATAATAATCTATACTCTCACTTTCACCAGGACGAGGAGCCCGGCTGTTGTACAAAACCAGCCGATGCATACTGCCATACAACTGCGGGTAAAAAGTTCGCAGCGCATTACACAGCGGACCTTTGCCAACACATGATGGTCCGCTTAACATAACCAACCTTCCTATGGGTTCCATTATTAAGCAAATTCTCCCTTCTATATATTCCCTTATTTAGTATTTAATTCTCCATAAAGCAGGAAATTCCTGTTAAATGTTTCCACATTTTTTATCCCCTGGGAAACCGAGGGACTGTCCCCTCTGTTGCGAGGCAGCAGCTATAATGGGGACATTCCTGCGCTATACGGGGACATTCCTTCTTATTCCTCACAGCCTGGTGCGTCCCCTCGTGTTTCCCGTTTGGCGTTAGCCAAACTCAGCAGGTACCTCAGATGCCCTGCCCCCCCTGTTTGCCCTGGTAAATTTTTGATGCCGCCATCATTAGTTTAGAGTAATAATCTTTACTAAAGGCTGACTAAACAGTAAACATCTGCCATAATATCTGGAGGTAAACATATGTTTAAAGATATTTATTCCCACATCCTGCCCGGAATCGATGACGGTTCCCAGGATATGGAGCAAACCCTGGCAATGGTAAAAATTGCGACGCTGGACAGTATTACAGCAATTGCGGCAACACCTCATGTCATAAGCGGAGT
The DNA here is from genome assembly GCA_964492475.1 of uncultured Syntrophomonas sp. Taxonomy (GTDB): domain Bacteria; phylum Bacillota; class Syntrophomonadia; order Syntrophomonadales; family Syntrophomonadaceae; genus JAAYJK01. The sequence continues at coordinate 2,132 of CAZBKS010000063.1, forward strand.
ATATGATAATAAAAAAGAATACATCCTGTCTGTGCTGCAGGATCTTAATAAGCGACTGGATATTGAAAATATACCCGTGCAGGTGCTGCCTGGAGCCGAAATCCGGATGGAACCCGATCTACCCAGCCGCCAGCAGAAGGGGGAATTATTAACCTTAAACGACACCGGCCGCTATCTGCTGCTGGAATTCCCGGCCGCTTACATCCCGGACTACACTGCCCGGGTAATGTATGAACTGCAACTGCAGGGGATCACTCCGATTTACGCCCACCCAGAAAGAAACGCCGACGTAAACAAAAACCCTCAGCCACTGCTGGAGCTGGCAGCCCGGGGTGCACTGCTGCAGATAAACACCGGTTCCATAACCGGCTTATTCGGTTCAGAAGTAAAGAAAACCGCCTATAAACTCCTGAAGCAGGGAGAAGCTCATGTAATAGGCTCTGATGCCCACTCCCCCCTGGGACGGCGCATACCGGTCATATCCCCAGGAGCAGGTGAAAAAACTATGCGGTGCTGAAACCGCAGAAATTCTCTGCTGTATAAACCCCGCTCGGATCATCGCCGGAGAAAACATCGTCATCACACAACCCAAAAAACGCTTCACCCTCTTGAGCTAAACCCGTAAAACAGGAAAAACCCTAGTCAAGCGCCAGCTTGACTAACTCACCGCCCTGACAATCCCGCTGCTCAATACCGTTATCGCCACCGCTGCAATAATATCACCCAGCAGTATAGCCGTAAATGCCCACTTAAAACGAATATCCAGCAGAGCAGCGATGATAGCCCCGGTCCAAACCCCGGTCCCCGGCAACGGAACCGCTACAAACAAAACCAGTCCCCAGGCCCCGTACTTCTGTACATTGCCGCTCTTGCCCAGAGAACGCTTGATAATCCTATTCACCATATTCTTGAACAGCCTGGTTCCCTTTAAATAATTAAAAACCGGCCGGACAGAGAAGAAGACTATCGGCACCGGAATCATACTGCCGATAACACTTATAAAAGCAGCATTAAGCGGCGACAACCCCATGGAAATACCGACCGGGATTGCCCCCCTCACCTCAACAACCGGCATAAGCGCCGTCAAAAACACCGTCCACTCTATACTCAATAAACTAAGCAATTGTTTAACAAAATCTTCCATATGTACTCTCCTAAAAACCCCGGCAAACAGAGGGAAACTGGGGGACTGTCCCCTCTGTTTCCCGTCTGCGCCAGGTCACTCATCTATCTCCCGATGCCCTACCGCCTCTTCATCCACCCAATCTTCCTCTTCATAAACCATGCCGTTTCTGCCTTTTACCTTGCGAGTAGGACCAGCTTTATAAAACTTGCAGCTCAGCGGTCCATAACAAAAGGTTTCAAACCGGTAATCACGTTTCCCTGGATTCCAGTGGTCAATAATGATCTCTACCGGCATACACATCCCCAAATACATGTACTGCATTTCTTTACATAGGTTTGCGCTGATAAACGCCGGTGTCCCCTGCCTCTGTATACCTCCAAATCAGGCGGTATATCTTCCCAGGGAGGCGGCGCCGCAGGATTATTCACCGTGTGGTCAGTCTTTTTTAACCTGGAGGCCTTATAGAATTCTGCCGGTTCCATTCGTTCATCAACTACAGGCAGACACTCACCAGATATTTCATCTCCGGTGCTAAACTGCTGCTTCTGCTGGGCAGCTTTTCCGATTCCAACTGAAAACTCTCGTTCAACACTATCAATGCATCCGCGGATTACCAGCGAAAAACCCAAATAATTATGAGACCGCTCATCAAATGAACGCATCAATCTGATTCTAACCGCAGGCTACCAGTTTCCAGCGAATGCCCCTTTCCCTGGCCTGGTTAATTAAATCTTCCATAAATTTGTGGAAGCCTTTCCTATTTATACGCCTGCCAAATTTACTATCTCCCCCACCTTCAATATAGATGAATATTTCGCTTACCATCTATTCCCTCCGATTTCTCCCATCTGCCACAATTCACCTAAAGTATATTTAGTCAACCATTCTTGCAACACAGATGCTTGCAAACGTTTCATCATCGTACCATTCTTATCTTTCTCACATACTACCACCGTCTCAGGATAATTCGAAAGAGCTGATACAATGATATCCGAATGGGTACTAACTATTAGCTGAGTTCGTTCGGAAGCCTCGATCAGGAGTTCAGCCACAGCGGGCAGGATGTCAGGATGCAGGCCTAATTCTGGTTCTTCAATGCATATTAATGGAGGAGGACTGGGATGACATAGGATTGAAAGCAGACAAAGATATCTCAGCGTTCCATCAGAAAGCCGTGTTGCCGGCACAGAATGGACCAAGCCCTTTTCATGAAAATAAATTTGAATAGTACCTCCAATAGTCTGGGTTTCAAAAGTATCAATAGTAGGCGCGAATTCCCTTAATCTCCTGTTTATTTCTTCCTTTACCAGTGGTCTATTTTTCAAGTCATTCAAAACCAAACTCAGATTGCTGGCGTCTTCCAGCAAGAAATCTCCCGGCAAATCCGTACTTTGTGGCAACCGCGGTGCTGTATTGCGGCCCAAATTCCATTCCCTATAGACTCTTATGCGCGAAAACTTATTACCCACATAAGTAATCTCAGGATAAGAATCGGGGTCTTTACGCTGAGACAGGATTGATTGATCATTCCTGAGAGTGTCTCGCTCCAAATGGCGCTGACGCCTCTGGCCGCTGTAACCATTAGTTTGGCCATCCTCTTCCGGAGGAATGCAAGTATTTAGAACAGGCCGACCATTTTGATATCTGTAATAAAAATACACGTCATTGCCTGGAACAACGGAATGCCTATTCTCTAACTTTTCATCAACTAATTCGAATAGTTGCCCGGTTCGCGTAAATTGCAATCTATAAAGTAATGGGAGAAGCGCTTGATGTTCTATCGGCATAGTGTTATCCAAATCATTTATATGTACTTCAATACTAGCAATGGGGTCCTTCTTGCTCCCTTTCCACAACCAATCTCCCACCCCACCCGTAAGGTGAGATACAATCGGTATATCTTTAGGAAGAGAAGCAAGTAATGAAATAGCATCTATTAGGTTGGATTTACCTGATGCATTAGGCCCAATGAAAACATTTAGAGATTCCAATGGCAACTCTCGGGCATCCTCTCCAAAGGACAAAAAGTTTTTCATCATTATAGACGCCAGTAATTTATTCTGCACATAAACTCCCCCATTTACCTACAATTATAAGCTATCGGAATTACACCCATTATTTTACATTCGTTCTACATACCCATTTATATTTCCTTCTTAAACAGTAACTTTAGTCGTTACCAACCTCATCCACTGAAACGAGCTTAGACATTTATAATAAACCGCACCGCACTTCCAACATGTTCGGTAACAATATGTATTTGTTTCCCGTCAAGCAAAGCTTGACCCTCTTCACTTGTATACAAGCAAACAAGAGAACCGTCCCCTTGTTTGGTTCCGTTATATTGACTATCTTAGCATAGCTCTGGATCAGTTTGACCACTTTTATGGAAACATTAGTATCGGTGTAGTCATCCGGCAAGACTGTTTCTTCGCCATTTTCATGCATTGCCACCGCCAGTTCCACCGCCTGCTCCACATCCTCACCCTTTATTCCGCCAATAACCATGGTGCCTTTATCCAGTACCTCCGGCCGCTCAAACTATAATCCCAGTTCTGGCCGGTATGAACCAGGATATGGTCAAAGTATTTATCACAAGCATTAATGCAAGCAGAGATACGTGTTAAATCAGGTCTGGTCCCTACTGTAGTCATTACCCTAATCTTGCTCATGGATTATACCTCTTACTCATGAATTATACCTCTATAAAATAGGTTATGGTAATCTTTCATTTACTGCAAATTTAAGCGATTAAAACAAGCATAGAAGATGTCGTCCACAGCACAGCCTGAAAAGCTGTTGAAAAGGAAAAGTATAAGACGTTCCCCTGCCAGGAAGGATATGTAATTACTGGCAGAGAATACTATGTTTAATATGTTTAATTTTCGGCGGGGAGATATTAGAAATGAACATACATATTACCGAGAGCTATAAGACTGCCTGTCAAGGAGTTTATAACAAATTAAAATGGGGGTTTAGAAGCTCTTGTATTTTTATTATGGCCCTGATAATTTGCGGTTTAGTATCTGCACCTGTTCTGGCTGCACCAACTGTATTTCTTAATGATGAGGAAATGGTATTTGAGGTGCCTCCGCTTATTAAAGATGGAAGGACCTTGGTGCCTTTAAGAGCTATATTTGAAAAAATGGGAGTAGAAGTTACCTGGAATCCTGCGACTCTCACCGCAAATGCGATTAAGGGAGATATTAATGTGTGTCTGCCGGTGGGCTCACTCTATCCGACTATTAATGGTGAAATTGTGAAATTGGATGTGCCGGCGCAAATAGTAAACGGTCGGACCATGGCCCCCCTGCGCTTTGTAGCCGAAGCTTTTGGCGGAGTGGTATCCCTCGGTGGCAGGACGTCCAGCATATTTATAAACAGCAATATAGAACCGGCACCTCGTGTGGTGTGGAAGAGAATAATTGACCCACCGGCGGGGATGGTGGTTGAGGGTATGGCACCAAGTTCTGATGGGGGATATTTTTTGATTGGAGAGACGAATAAGAGTGGACATGACCAAGACCAACGCAACTGCTTGTTGAAAACCGATGCGGATGGTAATATCATTTGGTCACATGCAAATAAAGATGGAATCTGGATCAAACATCTAGCCGCGACTTCTGATGGCGGCTGCATAGCCTGTGGAAGAACATGGGAATCCCTGTATGATGCGGTGGCGATAAAATTCAATTCACAGGGGAATGAAGACTGGCGCTGGGTAATCGATATATCTGCTGAAGATTGTTTCGAGTATATTTACCCGTTGGATAAGGATGGCTATCTGGCGGCCGGTTATACTTTGTTTCCCGAAGGCAGCCAAAATGCCTGGTTCGTTAAGATGAAAAGCAATGGCGAGCCTTTTTGGGATTATTGTATATTGGCCGGTGGAAGGGATGAAGCTAACTGTGCCTATCCCACGGATAATGGAGGATTTGTCTGGGCCGGTTCAACTACGGTTGCTGAAACCGCTGACGCCACAGCTTTGTTAGGGGAAATGAGCCGGGCAGGAGATATACAGTGGGTGCAGACCTATCCCGGGCATCGGCAGAATTATTTTCGTGATCTGATAATGCTTTCTGAAGGTGGATACCTGGCTGTGGGGGATTCTAATGATTATGGAACATATGTTGTCTCTACCGGGGATGTTTCACTGGTAAAAACGGATTCCAAAGGCCAGGTAGTATGGGAGAAAAACTATGGCGGGCATTGTCAGGAGTGGCCGGACCAGGTATTTCAAACCCCGGATGGAGGATTTGTAACAGTCGGCTGGAGCAGCAGTTATGGTAATGGAGATACCTGTATTCACCTTTTAAAAGTAAACCAGGATGGTCAACGTATGTGGGACAAAACTCTCGGTGTCGAAGAGGGGGCCTGGTGGCCATGTGCCTGTCAGGATGATACCGGCTTAACCATTGCCGGATGGTATAAGGAAGGGGATAAGTTAAATACTCTGATGGTAAGGCTGGAATACACTGAATAGGGTTCTGCTGCGCTGGAGCTTATGACTGATAATTAATGAAGCCATGGTTGGCTGTGAGTTTTGGGCAGGCAGGAGAGGTCAGCAATGCCAGTCCTCTTTCACCTTACATGTCTTCGGTAAAATGTTGTCAACCACCCCGTTGCCGCGGCAAGCAGGCTTAACAGGACATAGCCGGAGAAGTCCAGGAGGATATCTTCTTTGCATCCGGTGCGGCTGTTGCTGTAAAACTGGTTGGTTTCATCGAGGCCGGCTACCAGCAATACCAGTAATCCGACTATCATCCACCTTGCGAGCGGATTTTTCAGAACAGGCCTGACGGCCAGGAGCAAAGAGAGGCCGAACAAGCCATATATGGTTACATGGGCCAGCTTGCGGAACACAAAATGTATGAACCCAACGGTATCCTGGTGACTGTTGATAACCAGGGCTGGGTGGTCGTAGTAGAAAATTTCTATCACCGGCAGCTCTTTTACCATTGATACCAATCGTTCATTCTGCTCAATCAAAGGGCTGATATCCTGCTGATTGTACTGCTGCTGGGAAAAATAGGCGATGCCGGCCAAACAGATTATAACAAAAATCCAGTTCCTAAGTCTATTCACTGCGTTCTCCATTCCACTTTGTTCGAGGCAAGGGGACGGTTCTTCTGCCTCGCGAGGCAGAAGAACCGTCCCCTTGCCTTGCCTCGTCACATGTTTCGTATTCTGAGGGCGCGGGCAGTTGCGTCGGTGAGGAGTTCAGCAGCCCGGGATATGGATTCTTCCAGGCTGATGGGGCCGGGAGCCATAGTCATGATGGCGTCTATCCCGGCGGCATAGACTTGTTCGGCTCCGGGGCCAATCTGTCCAACGATGGCCAGTACTGGCAGATCATATTTTTTAGCCAGCCGGGCTACTCCTACCGGAACTTTGCCGTATACGCTCTGGGCGTTGATGCTGCCCTCGCCTGTGATTACCAGGTCTGCCCCGGCGGCCAGGATCGCTTCAAAGCCCAGGATTTCAAATACCAGCTGTATGCCT
>CAZBKS010000064.1:0-8751 GCA_964492475.1 uncultured Syntrophomonas sp.
ACTCTAAATCCTTGATACCAGCCTCTTAATGGCAGAAAAATATCTCGGAATGTCTCTTACTATCACGTCATTATGTCCAGCCCGGGGTATTATGACCATTTCCTTATCCCTGGACCCAAGAGTATCATATACCAACTTCCCCTCCTCAGGCAGTACCAGGTTGTCTGACTCACCATGAATAATCAGGGCAGGGATTTTTATCTGAGCTATCATCTCCAGACACTCCTGTTCTATTCTATCCAAGTCGGGATTTGGCTGCATAATGCCCAGATGGTAGATGAGCCGGTTTATACTGGCAAACCCGCTCTCTATTATCAGGCCTTTCAATCTCTCCTGATGATGGAAAGCCAGTTCGATGGCCGAAATACTTCCCAGGGACCGACCCATGATATAAAGGTCGGGACTATAGCCGCGTCTGCTCAGTTCATTTTTAACCGCCTCGTATACCTGGTGGGCATCCCTTACCATGCTGGTAAAATCAGGAGTCCCGGTACTGGCTCCATAACCCCGATAATCTGCCACCACCAAATTTATCTTTTGAGCAAAATACAGTGGAGCCAAGTCATCATAATCAGCTGCGACTTCTCCATTGCCATGAAAATACAATATCCAGGGCCACTGCTTATCCCTGAAATAGAATCGAGCGGCAATTCTTGCATCATCTGCTGTATCTATAAGCAGATCAAAAGCATTGGCGGGGGTTCTGGCAGAATCAGGCCGAGGATAAAAGAGCATCTGCAGGAAGTAGGGCTGATCAACATAAGAATAATCGGGCATAGCTTCCTCCTTGTACAATTTAGTTGTTAGTACGATTGTTTGATTCACTCAAGTTATATTTGACAATTACAAAGGAAATATTCCCTAATAAATTCAAGACCCGCTGGCGTCTTCCTCCTTTTATTTGCATTTTATCCGTAATAAATCATTTAATGATATAAAAAGCGCAATAGTTTATAATACTGTTAATCATAGTAAGTACAGGAATTAATATAGAAGAGGTGACGATAAAGGATGAAAATTTTAGTCTTTGGGCTGGGAGCACTGGGTACTGTGTATTCTTGTTTACTGCAGAAGCAAGGACATGAGATTACTGGCATAGATCATGAACCGGTGGTACGAGCAATTCAGCAGGAGGGAGTCCAGGTAAAGGGTATATGGGGGGAGCATAAAGCAGTCCTCAATCAAGTAGTATGCAGCCTGGATGAGCTTGAAGAGCAGTTTTTTGATTTGATAATTGTCAGTGTGAAAGCCTATGAAACTGAAGCAGTTGCTGGCCAGCTAAGAAACATAATTTCAGATAACACCTATCTTATGCTGGCCCAAAATGGGTATGGAAACTTCGAAACGGCTTCGAAATACATACCTGCCCATCAAATAATACTGGGCCGGGTAATTTTCGGTTCTGAAACCATCGGTGCTGGAGAGGCCAGAGTATCTGTTATTGCCGACGATGTAATATTAGGTTCGCCAGAGAATTTAATAGACATTGATGTTCTCCAGCAGTTTGCGGCAATATTCTCTCAGGCGGGGATTCCCACCCGGGCTTCCAATGAAATTATGCGCTATGTCTGGGGAAAAATAATATACAACTCTGCTCTTAATCCACTGGGTGCTATCCTGGAAGTCCCTTATGGTAAACTGGCAGAGATAACCTGCAGCCGGGATTTAATGGATCAGGTTATTGAAGAAATCTTTTCCGTGTTAGAAGCAGCCCATCAAGCTACCATGTGGGAAAATGCTGCCGCCTACCGCAAGGATTTTTATGCCCAGCTGGTTCCATCCACTGCCGCTCACCATGCTTCTATGCTGCAGGACATTCAGCGCGGCAGGAAGACTGAAATTGATTCTTTAAACGGAGCGGTAGTTGTACTAGGAGAGAAATACGGAATTGACACCCCGGCAAATAGATTCATCACCCTGATGCTCAAGGCCAAAGAAGCTATGTTGACTTAATGGGGCTATTGGCTGCCTTCCATAAAATATGGCTGCCTTTACCTGAGAGAATTTAATAGGGCCAGGGGTGGAATTGTTTCTCATGTATTCACCAATCCATCCCAACCCTGTTCGGCACCAGCTAGAGCCTTGTTTATAGCCGATTCAGCTTCCGGGCAGGTTAATTTAATATCCCTAATGCTGCCAGGATATTTAACGACCTTTTGTAAATATGGCTACCATTTCAAACGTTTTTTACTGCTATTTACAATAAACAGTAATATAACAATATCAAAAAGAGATCCTTCGCAGAATCTCTTTTCTTAAAATCAGTGATTTCAAAGCAGCTAGTGTAAAAATTTCTTGCCGGGGAATAAAGCATCCAATTCAGTAAGGGGAATGTGAACAATATTTTCCTGGCTTACTACCGCTAGTATGGCTATTTCTTCCCCGGTGTATTCTTCATGATAAGTGCCAACAACGCATACTGTGATCATCACACCGTCCAAATATACTGTAAACAGGTCTCCTCTGTTCAAAATTACCCCCTCCACGTTATCCCATCCACTATGACCATTTCCACTCGAGAGCGAAATTCAAGGGGATGGCCGCTGTATATTACTATATCAGCTTTTTTACCCCTGGAGATGGAGCCCAGGTCCTGCGATACATTCAGCATATCAGCCGGCCATGTGGTTATTGCTTTTAGTGCGATATCTTCATCCAGCCCTTCTCGCGCAGCTATTGCTGCGCAAACTCTCAAGTGTTCAATGGGGACTACCGGGTGATCGGTAATCAAGCTAAATTTCATTCCCCGTTCAGCCAGCAGCAGTGCATTTTTGAAGGATACTTCCTTGAGTTCTACTTTAGCCCGATTGATCAGCAGAGGTCCCAGAAACACTGGCACATTCCTTTTCAACAGTTCATCGGCTACTTTAACTGCCTCAGTGCCATGCTGTATTATCATATTAATGTCAAATTCATCCTTAATACGCAGAGCAGTCATAATATCATCTGCCCTATGAACATGAATTAACAAGGGCATTTCTTTTTTCAACACTTTTTGTAATGGTTCCTGCTGATATAAATCGGCCGCCTTCATATCTTCTTTATCCATATTTTTTGCTGCAATATATAATGCTTCTCTTAGAAGGCTGGCATTAGCCATACGGGTAATGGGTGACTTTTTTTGCTCAGCATATACTCTTTTGGGATTTTCACCCAGGGCCGCCTTTAGGCCCCAGGGATTTTTATATACCATATCTTCCGGCCCGGATGCCAGGTGTTTTAAAAATACGGCCTGCCCACCGATAATGTTAGCACTGCCCGGCATGCTCAGTGAACGAGTAACTCCACCTTTCAGTGCATCTGCAAAGGCCAAATCCCACCAATTTATGCCATCCACTGCTCTTAATTGCGGTGCAATGGGATCAGATATTTCGTTTACATCGCTTCCCTCGATGTTGTATATTTCCTCTTCCAAGCCTATATGAGTATGGGAATCTATGAAACCCGGTGCTAAATATTTGCCTGCGGCATTATAGATTTCACAATCATCAGGAATAACTACATTATCTCCAACCTCTATTATTGAATCTCCATCCAGTATTACAGTAGCATTTTCAAGTAATCCTGGTTCAGCCATGGTAAGTACTCTGGCACCCTTAATCGCTAACACTGAATTCTCCTTCCTTATCTTATGAAAAACTGCCTGCGCCTGTTCAATGATAATCCTAGTATTATCTCCCTGTCTTTTTAAATTATATTATAAACAGATGCTCGTGTCCTGAGCTTATTCTATCCCCCGATCCAGCCTATTTGCTGCATCTATCAAGGCTTTAAACAAATAATCGGCATAAACGTCCTCCAGGCATTCTGGATGCCACTGTACACCCACCAGAAATTGATTTGGGTTGGAAGATTCAATGGCCTCTATAGTTCCATCGGCCGCACAGGCTGACATCCTCATATTTTGACCAGTAATTCCAACTGCCTGGTGATGAAAACTATTTACCTTAACCTGTTCGCTTTTTAATATTGCTGCTAATTTACTATCTTTTTCAATAAATACCTGGTGAAAAGAATAATTTCTGGGGGCCCTTTGCTGGTGCATTAAGTTTCCGGCAAGATCCTGAATAATGCTCCCCCCGGCCGCAATATTTATAATCTGGCATCCCCTGCATATACCCAACACTGGTTTTCGGGTTATCATTATATTCCTTACCAATTCTATCTCAAAAACATCTCTTAAAGGATTGACTTCTCCCAGTTCTTTATCAGGCATTTCCCCCCAGTAAGAGGGATGTACATCTCCGCCTCCAGAAAGCACCAGGGCGTTACAGATTTGGCTGTACCATTGAATAATATCATAATCAATAGCTGCAGGTAACATTACCGGTAATCCTCCAGCCTTCAATATTGCGCTTATATAGTTTTCCTTAAGCGTATAGGTTTTTTCATCAAAATCGTAACCGCTGCTGATCCCTACAATCGGCTTCATCCAATCCCTCCCCTGTCCAACAAAAAAACAGGCTCAAATAGCAACCTGTTCTATGGAGTAATAAAATATATGATTATGTATAGGTTTCCTGGCATCTACATTTCACTGAGCCCCAGGCTTATTTCCAGGGCTTGGTCAACATTACCCATCATTTCTTCATCTAAAATAGCTATCCTCTGCTTTAATCTGGTTTTATCTATAGTCCTGATCTGTTCGGCCAGTATTACTGAATCTCTTTCCAATCCATATTGCTCAGCTTTAAGTTCTATATGGGTTGGGAGCTTGGCCTTATTTATCTGGGATGTTATCGCCAGCACAATAGTGGTCGGACTGTACTGGTTGCCTATATCATTCTGTATTACCAGAACCGGTCGTATTCCTCCCTGTTCAGATCCTACCACCGGATTCAACTGGGCAAAATAAATTTCCCCTCGTTTAATCATATTATTATATCACTCCAGCAATTTTTCTATGCAGGTGGTCAGCGCTTCATTATCCAGCCCGGTATTTTCGCAGGCAATATTGAGGTTTATTTGTGCCATTTCCAGATAACCCTTTTTCATCTGCTCTTTCATTAAATTCCTTTTACGCTCCCCCAGATAAAACTTAATGGCTTCTCTTATTATTTCACTACGATTTTTAGATTCCACAGCAGTAACACAGTCCATTTCACATAAGAGACTTTCTGGCACAGTTATAATGATTCTTTTAGATACTGGCAAAGCGAACACCCCCAGAAATAGATAGCAAACCCGATATATCTATTATATTGATAAGTAAGGCGGCTCGCAAATCCAATAATTAGAATATAATACTAGTTTATACATAAATTCTGGGAACTCGCGAGCTTACAGAGCAAACTATCTCATAATTAATTGTATCAGCGGCTAATGCCAGATCATCTGCTGTTATCCCATCTGCTTCTGTTCCAAAAAGAACTGCTTCATCTCCTTCTGCAATGTCTTCTCTCCCACTAATATCAAACATACATTGATCCATGCATACTACACCCAACGAATTGGCTCTTTGGCCTTTAATGATAGCCCAAGCCCGATTAGATAAATTTCTGCTGTATCCATCTGCATATCCAATCGGCAGCGTAGCCACCCGGGTCTCACGATTACATATATGAGTCCGGCCATAACTAACCCCATGACCTTCAGGGAGCTTCTTGACCATACTAACCCTGCTTTTTAATGTCATGGCGGGTACAAAACCTAAATTCATACTTTTCATAAATTGAGAAGGGTATAATCCATACAGTATTATGCCAGCCCGTACCATATCTAGCTGAGTTTCCGGATACCTGAATATGGCGGCACTATTGGAGCAGTGTTTAAGTGGTATATGAATACCTCTCTCATCCAGTTCGCTGATAACATCATGAAATACCTTAAATTGTTTCATGGTAAACTGGTCATTTTCACGGTCTGCTTCCGTAAAATGAGTGAAAATACCCTCCACATTTATACCGGGTAAGGCCGCAATATTTTCTACAATTCGTATAGTATCAGAACCTGGAGCAAAGCCTATTCTGCCCATGCCGGTATCAATCTTAATGTGTATATCTGCTATCCGGCCCTGCATTTGTGCCGCGGTTGATAATGACCTGGCCAAAGATGCATCATATACAGCAGTCCGTATGCCGTGGCTAACTATTAGCTCCGCATACTGCCGGGGAACGTAGCCTAACACCATCACCGGAGCCGTAATACCCTCATCACGCAGTTCCAGGGCTTCATCCAGAGTCGCTACAGCCAGAAAATCAATCATTTCTTCCAGGCAAACCCGGGTGACTTCCCTGACCCCATGTCCATAAGCATTAGCTTTAACTACTGCCATTATCCGGGTCCCTGGGCTTAAAGCTTCTTTTATACAGCGCAGATTATTTCTAATAGCTGCTAAATCTATTTCTGCCCAGGTTGGTCTCTTATTATCCATTTCTGCTTACCATAGCTTTTAGAATATCGTTGCGGGTAATGATTCCCACCAATTTTTCATGCCTGAGGACTGGTACGCGATTAACCTTTTTATCCTGCATCAGCTTAACTATATTGCTAACCGGCTCATCTTCATCAACGGCTACCACCTTGGTGGTCATGGCATCTTTAACCCTGGAAGCAGTATATTTTTTTAGCTCATTATTAAATCGCATAGTATTTTCCAAAAATATTATGCTGTCAAACAGGGTTATGTAAAATGGTATTTTCAATTCTCCCGCCTTAATCATTAAATCTTTCTCACTAATTATTCCCAGCACCTTGTTATCCGCATCAACTACCGGTATTCCACTAATTTTGTTTTGCAGGAGCATCCTGGCTACTTCTTCTATACTGTCATTTGGGTTAGCCACCAGCACCTCCCGGGTCATTATATCTCTTGCGCGCATATTTCAAACCCCTCACTATCGTTATGGTTAATCTCGCTTGTAAATTAGATTTTAATATTATCACTCAAAACGTGAAATTATATCCGAAATCGCCTCTATTATGTCCCCGGCAACTATGCTTCGCTCACCTCTCTTTTCTTTGCTGAAGTCTCCTGCCAGACCATGGAAATATACTCCCGCAATTGCAGCATCCTGAGCTTTTAGGCCCTGAGCAATTAGACCGGTAATCATTCCGCACAGTACATCTCCGCTGCCTGCTGTGGCCATACCTGGGTTTCCGGTTATATTAATGTATATGTTCCCAGATGGGTCAGCTATTACAGTTTTGTTGCCTTTCAAGACCAGAGTGACTCCCCATTCCTGTGCATAATGGGTGGCGATATCCAGTCGGTTAAGCTGTATTTCTTCTATGCTCTTACCAGTCAAACGCGCCATCTCTCCCGGGTGAGGCGTAAGCACAACTGGCACCTGTCTTCCTTGTAGTATTCCGGTGTCACCTTGCAGCGCATTAAGCCCATCTGCATCAATAACCAGCGGAATACCAGAGCGTTCCAGAATAAATCGCAGTACCGCATTTCCCTCTGGATAACCCGACATTCCAGGACCAATAACACAGACCGAAGCAATACCCAAAAGGTTTTCTATCGCCGGCAGTGCTTCCAGGGATATATAGCCCTGGGTATTTTCGGAGAGAGGAGCAGTCATTACTTCCATTAAATGCGATTCAACAACAGGCAACAGTGACTCAGGCAGCGCGGCAGTCACCAAACCCGCACCAGTTTTGAGAGCAGAATAGGCGGACATTATTACTGCTCCGGTCAAGCCGGGAGAACCCCCTATCACCAGGACATGGCCGTAGGAACCCTTATGTGAATCGGCTGGCCTGGGCCTAATTAACGGCCTGATTATATCATCATTTATTAAATTTTTTTTAAGCTTCTTATCTTCCAACAAAACTCGCGGGATAGAAATATCTGCCACGCTTAATGTACCAGTATATTCCCGACCGGGCTCGAAAATCAGGCCCAATTTGGGTAGAGCAAAAGTAACCGTGTGGGTGGCCTTGATTGCTTCTCCATAGATTTTGCCAGTATCTGCTTCCACTCCCGATGGAACATCTACCGCTACAACCGGCAGATTGCTCCAGTTAACCATTTTAACTATTCGAGCTTCGAATTCACTCAAACAGCCTTTAAATCCATTACCATATATGGCATCTACCACCAGGTCGCCTGAAAGAAGGGAAAGCATCAATTTATCCAGGTCATCTGGTCCTGAAAGCTGGTATATTTGTGAGCTCAGTTTGGAAAGCACCTTGTAATTGGTATATGAATCGGCAGTCATCTCATCCGGAAATGCCATGAGAAAAGTTTCTACATTTACCCCGGAGTTTAACAGGTGCCGGGCAATAACTAATCCATCCCCACCATTATTGCCCTTTCCCACCAGGACAATAACATTCTTTCCTCCCCTGCTTTCCAACAGGTCTTCAACGACTTCCACAGTTCTGATTCCGGCGTTCTCCATTAATACGATACTGGGAATACCATATTCGTTAATGGCCTGATAATCAATTTCCCTCATTTCCCTGGAATTTAATAACTTCAAAGCATATCACCCTTTCGATGCAATCACAGCGGCAACAGCCTGTTGGGCAGCGTGCGACAGGCTGACAGAAAGGCTGCTGATTCCAGCCTGTTGGCTCTTTTCCTCAGCTATACCGTGCAAACGTAAATCGGGCTTCCCCTTTTCATCTAAAACTATTTCAACGTCATGAAATTTTATACCCCCGGAGAACACCGGGTCAAGTTTACGGACCGCCTCCTTGGCAGCAAATCGAACTGCCAGCGACGGATAGGGATTAGCCTTACTCAAACAGTATTTGAGTTCTTGACGGGTAAAGACTCGCTCTAGAAACCGAGGAGTCCTT